>DLQN01000011.1 GCA_002477595.1 Roseivirga sp. UBA7431 | reverse complement strand
AAAGAACAAGAGAGTAATAAAAGATACTTCTATGAGTTGGCCTCGGCACAATTTGGCTTCTCTTGGGACAAGTTGGAGAAGGTTCAATCTTTCCACTTCAAGGGAGGGCAAGGTGCGAAAACAGGAACTGGCGGTCACTTGCCAGGCCACAAAGTCTCTAAAGAAATTGCCGAGGTGAGAGGTCTTAAGGAAGGTGAATCAGCCATCTCCCCTGCCACATTCCCTGATTTTCATGGTGTAAAAGACTTTAAGGACTTTGCAGCGAAAGTCAGAGAGGTCACTGGAGGAATTCCTATTGGCTTTAAAATCTCAGCTGCTCGCTTGGAAGAAGACATTGACTTCGCTTTAGACGTAGGAGTAGACTACATCATTCTTGACGGCCGTGGCGGTGGCACAGGCGCTGCGCCAACTATACTCAGAGATAATATTAACGTACCGACTATTCCTGCTTTGGCGAGAGCTAGAAAACACCTGGACAAACGGAAGGCAGAAGGCGTTTCTTTAGTGATCACGGGTGGTTTGAGAGTAGCAGAAGATTTTGCTAAAGCAATGATGATGGGTGCAGATGCTGTAGCAGTTTCTAATTCTGCTTTACAAGCCATAGGCTGTCTCGGCATGCGTGCATGCCATACAAACAACTGCCCGGTTGGGATCGCCACTCAAAAAGAAAATCTAAGACAGCGATTAATTATCCAGTCCTCCGCTAAGCAATTATTTAACTTCTTTAGTGCCACCACTGATCTAATGAAAGTGGTCGCCAGAGCCTGCGGACATGATGATTTTACGAAATTTAATCAGTCCGATTTGAGCACATTCAATTGGGATATCCATAAATTGGCAGGCATTCCTTACGCAGGAATCAACCCATAAGAAGAAGACAATAAATAATGGAAGATATATATAGAAGATCGATTGAACTGCATGAAAAATTGCAAGGTAAAATCGAGGTAACGAACAAGATAGCTGTTGATAGCACCGACATCTTATCACTTGTTTATTCACCGGGCGTGGCACAGCCTTGCTTAGAAATAGAAAAAAACCCAGAGCGTGCTTATGACATGACCATGAAGGGGAATACTATTGCTGTAGTCACCAATGGTACGGCTGTATTGGGCCTTGGCAATATTGGACCTTTGGCCTCTTTACCCGTAATGGAAGGGAAGGCAATGCTTTTCAAGAAATTTGCTGGCATTAATGCTGTCCCTATTTGTATTGACAGCACCAACCCACGTCATATCATAGAAACAATTACCCGCATTGCTCCGGCCTTTGGAGGAATCAATCTAGAAGACATAAAAGCGCCCGAGAGTTTCGAAATTGAAGAGAAACTTCAAGACTTAGGCATCCCTGTATTCCATGACGATCAACATGGGACGGCTATAGTTACTTTAGCAGCATTAGTTAATGCTGCCAAAGTTACTGGCAAGAGGTTAGAAGACATGAAAGTGGTAATCAATGGTGCTGGTGCAGCTGGTATTGCGATTGCTAAACTACTTCGATGCTTTCATATTGATTCAGAACTCTGTGTGTCTGTCAAACAACTTATTGTTTGCGACAGTAAAGGAGCTATCCATAGATTTCGAAATGACCTAAACAAAGCAAAAACTGAATTATTAAAGTATTCGAATTTTCAAGATGTCAAAGGTGATATCCATGATGTAATCAAAGGCGCAGATGTATTTGTTGGGGTAAGTAAGGGTAACATCTTAACTCAAGCAGATGTCAAAAACATGGCACCTGATCCTGTGATCTTTGCCATGGCAAACCCTACCCCAGAAATTATGCCTGAAGACGCCCTCGCAGCGGGTGCATCGATTGTTGGAACTGGAAGAAGCGATTATCCTAATCAGATTAATAACGTTTTAGCATTCCCTGGGATCTTTAAAGGAGCTTTAATGGCTCGAGCAGCAACCATTAGCACTGAAATGAAGTTAGCAGCTGCCTACGCAATTGCTCGGTCTGTCGAAAACCCAACCAAGGATATGGTAATACCTTCAGCACTAGACACTTCTCTAGCAGATGTCGTTGCAAAAGCAGTAGAGCAAGCAGTATATAAAGATCGAGAAATGGAAAAAAAGATAGCTGCTGCTGAAGCGGAATATACTGATGATTGATACAGTTGCCACCATATTGCTGCTCCTTGTAGGGGGTTATTTATTGATTGGAATCATATTCTATTTTCCTTTTATCCGAAAAGGTATCCATAATATTGACGGTGGTGTAAAAGGTGCTTCTACTTTTATGAAAGTGCTTATATTTCCAGGTACTATTGCCTTATGGCCTTTTTTACTTAAAAAAGTTAAGAAGGGAGAGCCATCATGAATGTAAAACTACGCAAGCGGCATCGCTACATTTGGATGGTATTAGGCATAGCCTTACCCCTTCTATGCTTGGAGGCCATTGAAGCAATTCCGCAAAATGTAATTGCCGACATACCTAGACATTCCTGCACCCTTGACATTGGTGTATGTGGGATTGATGATACAGACTACCCTATTGTCATAGAGCAAGTTCAAAACAATAACACGCTCAGTGTTCAAGTGAAAGCACCTTTGAAATCGGCCTTTACCCTCGCCTACCTATCAGCTTCACAAGAATTAGATGAGAATGCTACATTATTAGGTGCCATCCACACCATGGGTAAATACAGCTTTGACATAGAAGATCAGATCGGCAGCTATTTATTACTGGTTGACAAACTTAATGACAAGACACTTTACCATCAATTGATTAAGTCCTCCACGAAATGAGTGTGAACTACGCAAGTATATCGTGGAATCGACAAAAGAAGATTTATGATATAATCCTCTTCGTCTTTGTACTGGGGTATTTAGGCTTATACACTGGCTTCACCGCCACTTTCAATCCTGAGCTGACAGCAGAGACAATGATCATTAGAGCGACAGCTACTTTGGCCTTATTGCTCCTTCATATTATTCTAGCAATTGGTCCATTGGCTAGGTTGAATAAGAGATTTCTACCTTTATTATATAATAGAAGGCACTTAGGTGTTACCATGTTCCTAGTTGCTCTGGTACATGGAGTTTTCAGTATACTTCAGTTTCATTCACTAGGCAATAAAAACCCGCTGCTCTCTCTTTTAACATCTAATGGGAGTTATGATAGTTTGGTCAGGTTTCCTTTTCAGGTTTTAGGCTTTTTTGCCCTGATCATTTTCTTTGTAATGGCCGCAACGAGTCACGACTTTTGGTTAAAAAACCTAAGCCCTAAAGTCTGGAAGGCACTTCATATGATGGTTTATCTTGCATACGCCTTCATCATCATGCATGTGATGCTCGGGGTAGTTCAACTAGAGTCCTCACCATTTCTATATGGCGGATTAATGCTAGGTCTGATGGTGATCATTGGATT
>DLQN01000028.1 GCA_002477595.1 Roseivirga sp. UBA7431 | reverse complement strand
ATGGGATGAAAGAAAAGATGAACTCGTTGCACTCATTAACAATTATGAACCTTTGGTTTTCGGAATTCAAGAGGGCCTCCTCGATCAAGTCCAATACATTCGTGATCAATCTGGGGTTTACGACTACTCTGGCGTAGGTAGAGATGATGGAAAAGACAAAGGTGAATTCGCTGCCATATTTTACAATAAACAAGAATTGACCTTACTGACTGAGGGAACATTCTGGTTATCAGAAACTCCCGAAAAAGTAAGTAAAGATTGGGATGCCGCGCTTCCGCGCATTTGTTCTTATGCTCAATTCAAAATCAATGATTCTGGAAAGACCTTCTGGTTTTTCAATGCCCACTTCGATCATATCGGTAAAGTAGCTAGGGCCAATTCTGCTACGCTGATCGTTCAAAAAATTAAAGAAATTGCCGGCTCAGCGTCCCCAGTCATTCTTACGGGAGATTTTAACGCCACGCCAAGCAGTCAACCCATATTGAATATTACTAGCTACCTAAAAGATGCCTTTTCTAATACTCAGAAGGCATTCTATGGTCCTATTGGCACTTTCAGTGGCTTTAATACTTCTGCAAAACTAGAAGATCGGATTGACTATATATTCTATTTAAATGTGACACCCAAAAGCCTTAGCCACATTGATCACAGAAGACAAAATGGACTTTGGGTTTCAGATCACTTACCCGTTCTGTTTCAAGCGCAATTCTAATCGATTTAAGATTTAGCGCATTGGAGTCTCTGTTAAAAACTCTAAAGTCCTCAGTTCTGAATACGTGTACTCACTCCCCCCAATAACAAAACCAACATGACCTCCTCTTTCCGGTGCCTCTAGATGGAGATTTGACATCCCCTTAGCCAACTCATATGGATAGCAATTCCCTACTAACAATGGGTCATTGAGTGCATTGAGTATTAACAGCTCCTTTGAGATTTTAGAAATAAAGGGAAATGGGTTACAGTGCACATAAAAGTCTGCGCGACTACTAAACCCATGAAGCGGTGCTGAATATATTTCATCAAAAGCTTCTAATGTCTTAACCTCATCTAGCCTAGCTATGTCAATGTCAGGATATTGCGCTGCCTTCCTTCTTAACTTGTCTTTAAGCTTGTTCAAAAAACGTTTCTCATACACTTTATTACTTCTCAAGCCCAATGTGTCAACACTTTCAGGCAACGAGCAAGGTACTGAAATGGCCACCGCCTTTTTAATTTGCTGCGGAAGCCCAAATCCTGGTTCTTCTCCCAAATAGCGGATCGTTTGACCCCCGCCCATGCTCATGCCGACCATGGCTACCTCATCATAAGAACCAACGGCCATCGCGTGATCAACCACAGTTCTAACATCATAACTGGCCGCATGATGATACAGAATCCTTTGTCGATTCATCTCTCCATTACAACTCCGGTTATTCCAAGCCAATACATCCCATCCATTTTCTGTGAAGAGTTTGGCCATAGCCTTCACATAGTGTCGATCTGAACCTCCTTCTAAGCCATGTGAAATTATAAGTAGCTTTTCGTGTCCATTTTTAAGCCAATCTAGGTTAAGAAAGTCATCATCAGGAGTTTCTATTTGTTCTCTTTGATAGTTGACACCTTCTATTTTTCTGGACATACTTGGTATGATTGTCTCAAAATGTCCATTCATATAATAAAATGGCGGTCCCTTATAATTAGAGCTTACTACTGGCATGTTTAATCGGGTATATTTGGGAAGTATTTTGTGATGCTAAAACTTGACGTGAAAGTTAATTGATTAAAATTCTATTGAAAACAAGGGGAGCTGTGGGTTGGAGAAAATATGTAGGATTTGTCTTTCTGAGCATCATTACCATATCATTATCTGGTCAAACGATCAAAGTTGTTAATCAAGCTAATAATTCACCCATTAGCGAAGCAACAATTCAAGAAAAAGAAACTGACCGAGGTGCAATTACCGACACTTACGGGATAGCCATACTCAAAGGCTTCTCTGACACTGGTATCTTGATTATTAGACACCCTTCTTTTCGGCCACGTGAAGTCAAGTTTATTGATCTCGCTCGGCTAAAGTACACGATCACCCTGACGGAAGAATTCTTTCAAATGGATGACATAGTCGTTTCTGCCAATAAATGGGAACAAAACAAAGTTGAAATACCACAACGAATTACAGAGTTCGAAGCCAAAGAAATAGCACTTGCCGAACCCGCAACTGCCGCTGACATCCTAAGTATGAACGGACAAGTTTTTGTTCAGAAAAGCCAGTTAGGCGGTGGTAGTCCAATGATTAGAGGCTTCTCTGCCAATTCTGTCTTGATCGTTGTTGACGGTGTCAGGATGAACAATGCCATTTATCGCAGCGGCAACCTTCAAAATGTAATTACCCTTGATCCTAACAACCTTCAAGGTGCTGAAGTAGTTTTTGGCCCTAGCTCGGTGATCTACGGTAGTGATGCCCTTGGTGGTGTCATGGACTTTCACACCAAGACACCTAGTTTCGCTACGAATAGCATCGGCTTCAAAGGTTCTGTATTTGCTAGGTATGCCTCGGCAGCTAATGCGATTACTGGTAATGTTCAGTTCGAAATCAATCAATCCAGGTTCGCTTCCCTGACAAGTTTCACTTATAGCGATTTTGGTGATTTAAGAACTGGCGCAAATCGTACGGATGAATTCCCTGACTTCGGTAAACGATTTGATTACGTTGAAAGAATTAATGGTAACGATATGATCGTCCAAAACGATGATGTTAATCGTCAAGTTGGCTCGGGTTATGACCAATATAATCTGTTGCAAAAATTCAGGTGGAGACTTGGTTCTTTCTCTGACTTCACTTATGCCTTTCATTATTCAAACTCCTCTAATATTGGACGTTACGATCGGTTAACTGAAAGACGAAATGGTGCTCTCCGAAATGCTGAATGGTATTACGGACCTCAGGCATGGCAAATGCACTCCTTGCAAATGCGGTTTTTCTATCCGAATAATTTCTTCGATCAAATGAAGATGACAACTGCGTACCAAGTGATTGAGGAAAGCAGAAATGACAGAAGATTCCAGAGCACTTCGTTAAGAAGTCGAATGGAGGATGTGGATGTTTTCTCTTTTAACCTAGACTTTGAAAAAGCATTTGGATTAAACGGTGAGCTATATTATGGACTAGAAGCAGTAAACAACCAAGTGAATTCAACTGCCTTTTCGACTAACATCGAAACCAATGAACAATCTCCGACTAGTACGAGATATCCCGATGGTGGAAGCGACTATAATTCTTTAGCTGCCTATGTGAGTACAAAAAACCACATTGGAGATCAATTGATCTTTTCTTCTGGACTTAGGTACAGTTATATCAGGCTTGAGTCAAAATTCCGAGACCGCACTTTCTTTGACTTTCCGTTTGACCAAATTTCGTTAGACAATGGAGGCCTCACAGGTAACCTAGGCCTAGTCTACCTCCCTAAGCCGGGCTGGAAATTCAACACCATGTTATCTAGTGGCTTTAGGGCACCAAATGTAGATGATGCTGGCAAAGTATTCGATTCTGAACCAGGAACCGTAGTTGTGCCTAATCCAGACCTTAAGCCAGAAACAAGTTACAATGTTGAATATGGTATTAGTCGTCAAATAAATAATAAGTTGAAAATCGAGTTTGTCAATTACTTCTCTTTTCTAAGAAATGCGCTCGTTCGAAGACCTTTTACTTTTGATGGACAATCTCAAATCATTTATGATGGCTTACTGAGCAATGTATTCGCAGAAGTAAATGTTGGAGAAGCTTTTATCTGGGGATTTAGCTTCAACCTTTCTGCCAAACTATTCGAGAACATCACACTAAAAAGTAGTTTCACTTATACCGAAGGAGAAGATACAATAGAAAACCTACCCCTTCGACATGTCACGCCCCTTTTCGGAGAGACGAGTATTAGCCTAGAGCAACCAAAGTTTAGGTCTAGTTTTATCGTTAGGTACAGCGGGGGAATAGCCTTCGAAGACCTCGCTCCTTCTGAGCAAAACAAGCCACAGCTCTATACTGCGGATGGAGCATTACCATGGGCGATTGTTAACATCAACAACTCCTATCAACTCAATGATCAATTGAGTATTAATTTGAATCTCGAGAACCTACTAGACACCCATTACAGACCTTATTCTTCAGGTATTAGTGCGCCAGGGTTTAATGCCGTGCTATCTTTAAGAGCAACTTTTTAGTACACAGCACACTGTTAGACTTTAGTTTACGATAGCGTCAAACACAGGATTATACAATCCTGTAGATTCTCATAAAATGATATTTACTGGTTGTGAACAAGAAAGGTCTCTTTCACAGGCTTTTTTTATGTTCATGCTACCCCGAAAACCATCAACTTCCTATAACTTGCCTGTCGAAATCAAATTAAGAAATGCACGTAGCGATAGCAGGAAATATTGGGTCAGGAAAAACAACACTTGCCAAGAAATTAGGCAAGCAATACAACTGGGATGTACAACTTGAATCAGTTGAAGACAACCCTTACCTTAAAGATTTCTATGAAGACATGTCACGATGGTCTTTCCATCTACAGGTCTATTTCCTCAATAGTAGATTCAATCAAGTAGCTAAAATAAGAGCATCAAAAGGGGGTACTATCCAAGATAGAACCATATATGAGGACTGTCATATTTTTGCCGCTAACTTATATAAGTCTGGCTTTATAGTAGAGAGGGACTATCAAAACTACCTTGAGCTTTTCAAGTCTATGATTAAACATGTTCAGCCACCTGATTTACTCATTTATCTGAAGGCAGATATCCCTAGACTAGTGGCTAATATTCAGAAAAGAGGACGTGATTATGAGGAGCTGATTAGTATTGAGTACCTCAAAAACCTTAATCAACACTATGCTGATTGGATAGGTAGCTATGACCTTGGAAAACTGCTGGTGATTGATGTAAACGATATGGACTTTGTGAAAAACGTGGAAGATGAAGCTTCCATTTTAGAAAAGGTAGATTTAGAGGTCAATGGACTCTTCTCTTAACATGCAGCAGTTCGAATTAATTGCTTATCTTGTTATTGTATAATAATAACACTCTACTTTTTAATCAAAACTTATACAGTCTTGTCCGTGATAATTATCGCAGACAAGACATTTTTTTTGCCCTAGATTTCGCCTTGACCTTTTTCTAGAATATCCCAAGTATGATCGGCCATGAGCTTTACCGTGGCGATATACTGCTCGAAAGGAGTTGATCTTCCCCATTCTTTTGGGCCAATGAGGGACAGCGTATCCATATTATCCTTCTTTGTGTATAAGTGATATATCTTTCCGATTAGTGGCTGAAAGGACATTTGTGCTTGATAAATTCGCTCTGAAACGTCTACTCTGTCCTTAATAGTTTTCGCCTGCTGTGCCAAAAACTGCATCTGATCATAGATCTGTTTCATGTCCATGTCAGTCTGCTCGTACATAGCTGATAATGAGCGACCTTTGATCTTACCTTTGTCCTCAGGTTTGATCATTGCACCACCAACGGAGTGAGGAAACTCAATTGTACCTGGATTCGGAGTGGTCATTTCGGCCATCTTCTCCATATCAATCTTATCTACATCTACTTTTTTACCTGCTACGCCCACTTCAATCTTTTTTTTAGTAAAGTCTTTTCGTGACTACTTTGTTTCACTTTTCAGTGAATCTTTTACTTCTTTCTCAGATGGTGCAATAGATTCTTTCAAATACTTCTTAGATCCTGGGAAGGATGTTTTGGTAGAAATATCATAGCCTATAATGATAGTCGCGATAAAAAACAGGATAGCAACTAATACAAAAATTTTCTTCTTACGATTCATACCTTGGAAGTCTCAAGTTTCAGTAATTCTCTGCTAAATTCGGAATCCTAGTTCAAAAACCATTGGAAAGTCATCGCAAAATAATTCATATCGATATGGACGCATTTTATGCATCTGTAGAACAGCATGATAACCCAGCACTTAGAGGGAAGCCTGTAGCCGTTGGTGGCAGCAGAGAAAGAGGTGTGGTAGCTGCTGCGAGCTATGAAGCAAGGAAGTTTGGTGTCAAATCGGCCATGCCGTCTGTAATTGCCTATAACAAGTGTCCTCAAATAATATTTGTTAAACCTCGATTTGAGCGTTACAAAGAGATCTCCAATCAAATCCGAGAAGTTTTCCTGACGTATACGGATCTTATAGAGCCCCTTTCGCTAGACGAAGCCTATTTAGACGTTACACAGAACAAGAAAGGGATCACGTCCGCTACGCTAATTGCCAAAGCAATTCGTGCCGACATTAAAGCAAAAACAGGGTTAACAGCATCAGCAGGTATTTCTACCAATAAGTTCATCGCCAAAATCGCTAGCGACTACAACAAACCGGATGGCATCACGCTCGTTGGTCCAGAAAAGACAGAGACCTTCCTCGAGCAATTGCCCATTGAAAAGTTCTTCGGTGTGGGTAAGGTGACTGCGGAAAAGATGAAAAATCTGGGCATCAATACAGGTAAAGACCTAAAGACTTGGACCAAGGAAGACCTGAAAATGAACTTCGGTAAATCTGGGGGATTCTACTTTGAAATAGTCAGAGGCAATGATAATCGCCCTGTCAACCCAAATAGAATAAGGAAGTCCCTAGGCGCAGAGAACACTTTTGATTATGACTTAGTCGAACTCGCAGATATGAAATTAGCACTGGAG
>DLQN01000023.1:9373-12343 GCA_002477595.1 Roseivirga sp. UBA7431 | reverse complement strand
GGAGGTGATATCGCTTATAAGGACGTCACAGTTACAGGCGTGCTAGACTTCACTTTTATGGATGAAAAGGCACCTGACTTGCCAACCAGAAGAAGGTGGTGGCGTGATGGTGGTGACAATACAGTCAATGAAACCATTACTTCGAACATTTCTTTTGTCAACGTCACTTTTGAAGACGATGTGCTGGCTTACTTCCATGATGATAGATCCGAATATACTTTTACGGCTGATTTCGAACGTGATGTGACTTTTGAGAACTGTAAGTTTAATAGAAATGCCATGTTCAAATACTCCGTGTTTGAGCGTTCTGCAATTTTCACAGGGTCTTCTTTCAATGAAGAGACTACTTTTAAATATGCCGAATTTGAAGATCTAGCGAATTTTTCAAAAACCTTTTTCGATGAAGACGCAATTTTTAAGTATTCGAAATTCAGAGATGGTGCTAATTTTAATGCAGCCAAATTTGATCGGTCTTTGGATATGAAGTATACGAAGGTTAGAGGTGATTTGGATATCAAAGGCCTTGACGTCCGATGGGATATCGACACGAAGTATGCCGAAGTGAACGGAAGGAGTATGACGAGACACTTGGTAGATAATTGAAATACCTATAAATAGGTCGAGCAAGCCCCGTTCTCCATTATTGGTGGTCGGGGCTTTTTCTTTTTATGGTTATCTAGATTGTTTAATAAATGCGTTGGCCAACATGCGCATTTTCATAGGGTAAGGAAGTATTTTCCCTAAAATCCAATATGCTTTTGGCATAAACCCAGGTATGGCTACTGGCTTACCTTTAAACATATGGTCCAAACCATAACGGGCTACTTCTTCTGGGCTTTGTTGAGAGGCATGTGAAGCCTTGCCCATTTCTTTATCCCTTTGTATCACATCAGGATTAGTCAAGACAGCTGCAGGGCAAAGAATGGTTACGCCAATAGTTGAATCTTCAAGTTCTTTTCTTAAGGATCTAGAAAACGAGTAGACAAAACGCTTCGTTGCCGCATAAATCCCTTTATATGGGATGTCAAAAAATGAAGCCATGCTACCTACATTCAGAATGTAGCCTTTTGCATGGGTTTTAATGTCTGGTAAAAACAAGTGCGTTAACATGACTAAAGCTACCATGTTAAGCTGCATTTGACCGAAGTAAAAGTTGTCATCTCTACTCAAGAATGCTCCTGAATTGCCAAGTCCAGCATTATTCACAAGAATATTTATAGAATAGCCTTTAGCTTGACACCAGTCGTAAATTGATTGAGGGCTATCCCTATCCATCATGTTAGTACCTAGGGCATCGAATGATTGGTTTGGATACTGGAGCTTGAGCGCTTCTGTTACGTCATCGAGCTTTGATTCTGGAAGAGCAACTAGAATTACATTGTGGCCTCTAGCCGCACAGTTTTCGGCTAATGCTCTGCCTATACCATTGCTAGCGCCCGTTACGAGTGAGTATGTGTTGTTTTGATCAGACATTGTTAGCTTTCAGCCAGTCTACTGTATTTTGAATTCCTTGTTTTAACGGAGTTACTTCGTAACCTAGTTCACTTTGAGCCTTGGCACTTGAGACACTCCATTTATAAAGATACTTTCTTACCCATCCTGGGGTAATCATGGGTTGTCTACCGAATTTTTCGGCCATAAACAATTGCACCTTTCCAAAGGTCAATAAAACACCCAAAGGCATTTTATACAGCTTGTATTTGGTTCCACCAATATCGGCTATTACATCGAACAACTGGAAATAAGTGGCGTCATCACCACCAAGAAGATAACGTTCACCTGCACGGCCGTTTTTCATTGCAAGTATATGTCCATTAATGACGTCATCTACGTACACATAGTTGCCTGTGCTTAGACCATCGCCAGGGATAAACTTCCATTTTCCTTCTATGTATTGCTTTACCAGTTTTGTTACTGAGTTACTAACATTCAATGGCCCTGGTCCATAAACCCGAGTTGGATTTACAATCACCACATGTTGACCATTAGCTACAAACTCTTTAATTTTTAACTCTGACTCGTATTTTGTGCTTTCGTATTCTGTAAAGAAGTCCACCTGTCTGGCTGTGTCTTCATTGACAGGGCCATCAATTGCAGGGCCTATGACGCCAGCTGTTGACGTTACTACAATTTTTGATACGCCTTGTTGCTTTGCAGCATTCAAGATATTGAGTGTGCCGTCAATGTTCACCGTTTTGAAAGTATCGTCTTTAGCCCATACACTCGCAAATGCAGCGAGGTGATACACTTCGTCACAACCCTTCATTCCATGCTCGAGTGCTTCAGTCGCAAAGAGATCACCTTCTACAAAACTGATCCGTTCGTGTTGAAGATCTTTCGTTTTACTCATTGATCTAATGAGCGCCACCACTTCATTGCCATCATCAGCCAATTTCATGGCAAGTTTTCTACCGATAAACCCAGTGCTGCCTGTTATAAATATACGTTTTGACATTATATAACTTTCATTTCAGGGTGATGCCTCAACGAGAAAAAGAAGTTGGACAAGGCTAATGTAATATGGACGAAGAAAGCGACCCAAATGGTTCCCGTAGTTAACGTAACAAGACAAAGAATAATTCCTAAAGGAACTGCTCCAATGGTTTCTTGTAAATTTTTTGGTACATGCACTAAGGCATAAAAAGAAGCATTCAGAATAACTGCTGGCCATTCTCCAATCAACGGTACAGTCGCAAACAGCAAAATGCCTCTGAACATAAGCTCATATCCGAATAGATAGGCGCACCAAGAGAATGCATTTTTTGCAACCATTCCTTTTGTCCATTCTTTTTCTCGGACATTAGGATAAAATGCCAGATTCTTTTCTTTCTTACTATTGAAAAAGTTCATTGGGATAATGATCAGTGCTAGACCGAAAATCCAATATAAAGAGATGTCGTGATTCTGGAATGTCACACCGTATTCAGACAAATCTTTGTCTAAAACTAATACCATAATGATGGCTGGAAT
>DLQN01000023.1:0-9186 GCA_002477595.1 Roseivirga sp. UBA7431 | reverse complement strand
GATATCCATGCAAGAGATTGTGCTATAAGAAGGCAAAAATAAAAACATCTACTGGAATAAAGGCGCAAGGCTTTATAAATTACAGTTCAATCGATTCCTATGAAGAAGTTATTCTTGAGTCTCTCTCTCTATTTTCTGGCTATATCCATCCATGCTCAGTCCATTACTGCTGATCAATTAGTAAACAGAACCATTGCATTTCATGATCCAGATGGATGGTGGGATCGTGTAAAGATGGACATGGTGATAGAAATGAAAACACCTAATCGCCCTGCTCGCTTGAGCAATGTGGTGGTGGACAATATCAATGGAGGCTTCGAAATATCTGTATTGAGTAATGACAAGTTGCTAGAATGGATGGTGGATGGCAAAGATTCATGTGACTTTAAAGTAAATTTTGTAGCACCAACGGTGGCCCAAGCTGATTCATTGAGCTTAACCGTAGATCGTGCAAAGTTCCTCAGAAACTATTATACCTACCTATATGGCCTGCCAATGAAGCTAAAAGACGCGGGTACTAGGATTGGCGATGAGGTTATTGAGACAACTTTTATGGGTAAACCTGTCTTAGCATTAAGGGTCACATATGATGAGTCTGTCGGTAAGGATATATGGTATTTCTACTTTAACCCAAGTACATATGCTATGGTAGGCTATAGATTTTACCACGATGAAGCAAAGAATGATGGTGAGTACATTGTGTTGGAAGATATGATTATCGAGCAAGGGCTTCGGATTCCTAGGAATAGGAGTTGGTTTACAAATGCTGAAGATAAATTACTAGGGACTGACTATTTGAAAGAGTTTAAAGTAGATAAAGGCTGGTAGTTTGTATAGTCAACTTCTGAGAATCTTCTGGAACTATAATAGTGAATCACTCAGTTTGCCAAATACACACTACTATATACTAAATACCCCTTTACTTCTTCTTACGCTTCAAAGAATTAATGAATTGCGACCAAGCAAAAGGATTTAAAAGTGGATTAGCTCTCGGTCCAGCGCTATTTTGAAGGTTTACAAACTGCTGATTTTGCATAAACCTGTAGTTCGCACTTGGGCTAGCATTTAATGGTGTAGATCTTATCAACTCTTGAATCACTTCCGGTGCAAAACTATTGATCACGTTCTGTTGATCTTGATTCAAATTCATTGCCAAAATGGCTTCTTTGAATAATTCTTCGGACGGAAAGGGATTAACCTCTACCTCGCCTAGATCTATAGCATCTTCTTCCATAGCGAAAATGGCAGTCCATCGGTCTCCTACATCATCTGGTACCACTACCTCTCTGTTTACGAAACCTATTGCACTAATGATTAATACATCTCCTGCTAAAAAAGCCTTACTAATCCAACCTTTATAATCGGTTATATCGCCTCGTCCGCTTCTTTTGTTAAAGACGTGTACTCCAGGAATGGTTTGTGTACTATCAGCATTCATCACAAGACCAGAGACCTGCACGATATGCAATTCTTCCTTGTCCTGAGCATGCCCTACCTGAGGTAGAAATGCCACCCACAGCAATGCCATGGTAAGAATGAGATAATATTTCTTTTTAATTTCCTTCACTTACAAGTCTCTAACGTAAAGTAAGTCAAATTGATTTAACTAATTGATTTGCTCTACGCTACAATGATAACATGCAAAAACTATATTTTGGTTGGTGAAATAGATTTATTCTTGTCAAATTAACAATTGTTAACCCATGCGTCTCAAGAATTTCAGTCTCAGTTTTGGAAGCCAAGTCTTTAAGTCAGTCTCTGATGAGTCTAGGGTAAGAATACTCCATTTGCTTTATAGAAATGGTGAATTGACGATTTCTGATATAGAACATATTCTAGAGTTCACTCAAACGAAGACTTCTCGTCACATTACCTATTTGAAGAATTCGGGTATGGTCAGTGCCCGCAAAGTAGACCAATGGGTGTTTTATAGTATTCGTGAGGAAGTGGAAGAGTTGACCAATCGCGTTTTGGAGTTTTTGGTGAAAGACGTAATCCTTCAAAAGGATCAAGAAACTTTTGAGGTACTTAACTCAAACCGAGAGCTTGCCAAAAGTAGACTTCAGAATAAAAAGTTGCTGCGCTAAACTAAGCTTCAATTTTATGGTTAATTGACAAACCCTTCTCTCTTGAGTAAATACAAACATATTTTCTTCGATTTAGATCATACCCTTTGGGACTATGACACCAATGCGACCGATTCATTATTTGAACTCTTTGATAAGCATCAATTGGATAAATTGGATCGTTTTGGTAAGGGAGATCTAGCGAAGACTTTCTTCGAAGTGAACTATGATCTTTGGGATTTGTATAACGTTGGTGAAATTCAACGACCTGATATTCGCGAGAGAAGGTTCCCAGCCATCTTTGACAGACTCGGTGCTAATAGAGCAGATGTACCTGCGACCCTTGAATTGGAGTATGTCTCACTCGCGCCAACAAAATCCGCAACCTTTGTCGGTGCACATGATATTTTAGAATACCTCTCTGAGAAGTACGAACTTCACATCATTACAAATGGCTTTGACGATATTCAAGCCATTAAGCTTGAAAGCTCGAATATGGATCAATTCTTTGATGTCATCATTACATCAGAAACCACTGTTTACCGTAAGCCAGATAAAGAAATTTTCGAATTGGCAATGGACAGAGCAGGTGCTCAGCTAGAACACAGCATGATGATTGGTGATAATCTTGAATCTGATATTAGAGGTGCCATGAATGTCGGTATGGACCATGTTTGGTTTAATCCAGAAGGAAAGGATGGAAGGCTGGCAGTTCAGCATGAAATAAAGAACTTAATTGAGCTAAAAGGCATTCTATAGATGTCGGTTTCATAACAGCATTTTGAAACTGTATATTTGCAAACTCAATTGATTAAACCATAAAAAAGTAAACTATGGCAACAGGATTTTTCAACGTACCTACCCCAAAGAACGAACCAGTATTGGACTATGCTCCAGGTTCGAAAGAGAGGGAGGAAGTAAAAGCTGCCTTGGCAGAAGCTAGAGCAAAACAAATTGATGTACCGATGTACATTGGTAATCAAGAAGTAAGAACCAACGATAAAAAGCCGATGTCGCCTCCACACGATCATCAGCATATTCTTGGTCATTACAATGCTGGTGATGCCTCACATGTAGAAGCTGCAATTGACGCTGCCATGGCTGCTAAACCTGCTTGGGCTGATATGGGCTGGGAGCACAGAGCTTCTATCTTCTTAAAGGCGGCTGAACTGATTGCCGGCCCTTACAGGGCTAAGTTAAATGCAGCAACCATGTTGGGACAATCAAAGAATGCTTACCAAGCAGAGATTGATGCCGCATGTGAGTTTATTGACTTTCTAAGATATAACGTTCAATACATGACTGAGATTTATGCTCAGCAGCCAGCTTCTGGCCCGGGTGTATGGAATCGTCTAGAACAAAGACCTTTGGAAGGATTCGTTTTTGCCTTGACTCCTTTCAACTTTACAGCAATTGCTGGTAACCTACCAACTTCAGCTGCCATGATGGGCAATACCATCGTCTGGAAGCCTTCAAATACTCAGATCTATTCTGCAAATGTATTGATGGAAGTTTTCAAAGAAGCGGGTGTTCCTGATGGCGTAATCAACCTTGTATACGTATCTGGCCCAGTGGCAGGAGGTGTGATTTTTAATCATAAAGATTTTGGTGGAATTCACTTTACGGGTAGTACAGGTGTTTTTCAGAACATTTGGAAGACCATAGGAGAGAATATTCACAAGTACAGATCTTATCCTAGAATTGTAGGTGAAACTGGTGGAAAGGACTTTATCATGGTGCACAAATCATCAAATGCTAAAGAAGTAGCAACGTCTATTACTAGAGGTGCATTCGAATTCCAAGGACAGAAATGTTCGGCTGCTTCAAGGGCATATATTCCATCTAACCTTTGGGAAGAGGTGAAGGGTTATGTTCAGGCTGACTTGGCTACGTTCAAAATGGGGCCAACGGAAGACTTTTCAAACTTTATCAATGCAGTAATTGACGAAAAGTCATTTGACAACATTGCTAAATACATTGACGATGCAAAGGCAAGTCCAGATGTAGAGATTATTGCAGGAGGAAACTATGATAAATCGAAAGGTTATTTCGTAGAGCCAACAGTACTATTAGCGAAAGATCCTAAGTACACGACAATGTGTGAAGAGATTTTCGGCCCAGTAATTTCGATCTACGTTTATGATGAGAACGAATTTGAAGCAACATTGGAATTAGTTGATAACACTTCTCCATATGCATTAACAGGTTCAATTTTCAGTGGAGATCGTTACGCGCTAGAACAGGCAACCAAGGCACTTCAAAATGCTGCAGGTAACTTCTACATCAATGATAAGCCAACAGGTGCTGTCGTAGGACAGCAACCATTCGGTGGAGCTAGAGGTTCTGGTACTAACGATAAAGCAGGTTCGATGATCAACTTATTACGCTGGGTGTCACCTAGAACAATCAAGGAGACATTTGTTCCAGCAAAGGATTATAGATATCCTTTCTTATCAGAAGACTAATGAATTGAAAGCCCCGCTAGTCGGGGCTTTTTTTATGTTTAAAATTTGATTCACTTATTTTGATGGCGAGCGTGTTATCAATTTTGATGTAGAAACGATTTATGAAATACTTCTTTCCCTGAGTTTACGAAGGGTCTTGAATTGACTTTAGTTCCTTCGTTGTGCTCAGGATGGAAAGCCATAAAATCAAATTGTCAGATAATCAAACAGTTGATAATTAAATGAGTAACCTTAGTTTTGAGTAATGGATGAACAATTAATAGTGGTTGAAAAATTTTTTACCGAGGAAGTGCCCAGCTTACTCGAAAACCTTGACGCAAATCAACAACCAGTTTGGGGGTTAATGACACCTCACCACATGATCGAGCACCTGATTGTTACTTTTAAAATGTCCATTGGGCGTATCAAGATTCCAGTAATGTCAAAGGAAGAAGACTTTCCTAAGCTAAAGGCCTATCTGATGAAAGATAGTCCCATGAGAAGGTCTGTAACCTCGCCTACTGGAAAGAATGAGCTTCAGCCATTGAGGTCAGCTTCTTTTGAAGAGGCAAAGGAAAAGCTGATCAAAGAGATTGATGCCTTTCTTGCTTTTATGAAAGCCACGCCTGATTTTGTCGCAGACCATCCCTTTGGAGGGCCAATGACAGCCGAAGAATGGATTTTCTTCCATAGAAAGCATTTCAAACACCACTTTATTCAGTTTGGTCTTATTCCGGATTATGAATAGTGAGCATTTTTCACGTTTAGAACGCATTTTTCATTTAGCGCCTATTCAGGATTTATTGAGTGGGGCAGAGATAAAAGTAGAAAACAAGAAAGCTACCTATAAACTGAATATCTCTAAATCGTTTTTTCATGCTGCGAACGCGTTGCATGGCGCTATCTACTTCAAACTCTTAGATGACTCGGCCTATTTTGCAGCAGCTTCAATAGAAGAGACTTACTTTTTGCTAACAAAATCGTACACGATTCATTTTAAGAGACCGGTTGAAGTTGATGTGCTAACGGCCGTTGGTGAACTGATTTCAGAAAACGAAGGAGAAATAACCTGTAGGTCTAGAATAACCAACACTGCAGGCAAGATTGTAGCAGAAGGGGAAGGTATTTTCGTCAGAAGCAAGAAATTGCTATCTGATCAGCCAGGTTATCATTGATCCGCATAGTTTTCCGTCAACCTTATATTCCTAACCTTTCAGGTAGGCTTTGTAACTTTTTATCTTTTCTGAAGTCTTTATAAGGAACACTTATTTAATTAAACATCGGTCAAAATGAAAAAACTCACAACAACACTATTACTCGTAATGGTCTGTGCATCACTATCTGCACAATCGAAGGTTCGCGAAAAAGATATTCTCGGTGAATGGGATCTGGTCATTGATTTAGAAGAAGCTAGAGAAGAAGTTGAAGAAGAACTCGAAGAGGAAGAGTCATGGCTAGCCAGACGATTTGCTAGTGGTATTAGTAGCTTCGCAATGGATATCGTTGAAAAAATTGACATCAAGTTCGATTTTAGAAAAGATGGCGAAGTAAAATTAAGCATCAACATTTTTGGAGAAAGAGAAGTCGAATACCTGGATTGGTCAATCAATGATGATGGACAACTTATCATCGAAGACAAAGATCACGATAGAAGAGACGACCGAAGAAGCAATAACTCCTTTGACTTTTCAGATGATGATGATGTCTGGATGATGAAAAACGGAAAACTTCAAGTCTTTGAAAAAACCAGAAAAGGAAGACTGGAAATTAAAGAAGAAATCTATCTCAAGAGGAGATAATACAGTAAAGGTTTAACGAAAATATGGCTCCGCCCCGAAGTTTCGGGGGTCGGGGCTTTTTTTATGTCAGCTATTGACCAAGTATTTGAGCTTCTCATGTGTCGCATGATCCATCTCTGCGATCTTCTCGAGGTTATGATTTTTGTAGTAGTGCTCACGAATTTCCAATAACTCGTCATAAGGTCCTCTAGGAGCGATCAATTTCACAATGATGGGTGTACACTCCAGCATAATGAATAGCAGCATAATAAAGATGTTGGCTATAAAAATGGCCCGATTCTCTTCGCCAAGTATGCGCAGGGCTTCCAGTTGAGCAGCCATTCCATTCCAAGGGTTTCTTTTGATCTGAGCTAATTCAGCCTCCTTTTCGGCAATCATTTTAGTGTACTGTGCTTCTTTTTGTTGAATTACTGGAGCATTTCTGCCCTCAGCAGCAACAAGTTCTTTTTGCGCTTGGTCGGCATCTACTTTTTTAAGCTGATAAATTGGACCCGCAGCGCGTTGCATAGAACCGCCAGTACCGTCTGCTTCGCTGCGAGCAGCAGCAGCTAACTCGTCTCTGGTTTGTGTTTTATCCGTGACTTCTGCCTTGAGTAGTGTGATTTGATTTTGCAATGCTTGACCTTGGTTTTGATATCTGCTCTCGATAGCCGATATCTCATTTTGAAAAATGCCTTCCTCAAGTATGACTAACTTTCGGTTAATCTCTTTTGAGAAGATTTTTAGCTCTAGAGGCTTGGAGATGACTATGGCGAGCATTAGGGCCAATACGATTCTTGGTGAAGCAATGAAGAGCTCTTTCGCCCATCCACCTTTCTTTTTGCGCATGGTGGAAACGATAAACCTATCTAAGTTGAAGATAATTATTCCCCAGACGAGCCCGAAGGCTAATGCCCAGAAGGGGTTTTCGAAAACGGTAAAGAACGCATAACCTCCGGATAGTGCTGCTAGTAATCCTGTAAAGAATACTGCAGCGCCCATTCCAGTGTATTTCGAAGCGTCAGTGGGGCAACGGTTAAGTAATGAAATATTGGCTCCAGAACAGAACCAAAAAAATTCTTTGAGTGACTTCATGTTGTTTTGAGCTTGTTTGTCCTTTGGGCGATACACCATAGGACAGAAGTCCTGCAGAATATGTTACAAAGGCTATAGTAGTGGATAAAACGCGACCTAACTCAATATGTTGTGTGGAATAGTACCTATTTATACATAGTACCTAAAAACAATGAGGAGCACCTACTTATAAGTGTTGAAATTTACAATCCGTACTGATCGATCAGATAAATTACCGAGGCCATGGCGGCTGCGCCCAATTCAAGTTCACGTTGATTGACAACTTCGAAATTGTCAATGCCGGTATGGTGATATTTGAAGTAGCGTTGACTATCGGGAAGGTAACCGATGGTAGGAACATCTTGTGTTCTTAATGGGCTAATGTCAGCACCACCGCCACCTCTTTTGAACTGGTAAATGTTATAGGGTTCGAACAGTGGCTTCCAGCTTAGTAATTTATCCTGTTGCGTTGTGGTACCAGAAATACCGAAGCCAACCGGCAAGAAACCACCTCTGTCAGACTCCATCGCTGCAATGTGGTTTTCATTGTTCTCCACAGCTAGTTCGGCATACTTGCGACCTCCCATCAATCCGTTTTCCTCATTCATGAACATGACTGCACGAATAGTTCTTTTTGGTTGGTAGTCCATTGCTTTCATAATGCGTAGCACTTCGATAGATTGTACACAGCCTGCACCATCGTCATGCGCACCTTCTGACAAGTCCCAGGAGTCTAAGTGACCGCCTACTGCGATAATTTCATCTGGAAATTCAGAACCTTTGATTTCACCTACCACATTATATGACAGTACATCAGGTAACATCTCACAGTGCGTTTCGAAATAGAATCTTAAATCAGCATCGTCTTTGAGCAGACTGCTCAACAAATCAGCCCCTTCTGTACTAATGGCAACAGCAGGGATTTTAGGGATATTCAATCCGTAGCGCGTACCACCTGTATGCGGCACATCGTCCGTGAATGAGCTTAGTGACCTAACGACTACACCAATTGCTCCGTACTTGGCAGCTTCAGATGGGCCTGATCCTCGTTGGTTCGAAGCGCCACTATAAGCAGCGAAAGTATCCATGAGTTTTGGATCCATTGGTCTATTGAAGAATATGATCTTACCTTGAATCTTAGCTTTACCGAGTTTGGCGAGTTCTTGAAAATCCTGAACCTCTATGATATTTCCTAGTACGCCAGCAGGACCTGAGCCTACAGAATTGCCTAAAGCAACTACGTTGACGTTTACCGCTCCAAGTTTTTTCGAGTTTACAATTCGACCTATTTCCTTTTTACCTCTTACCCAATGTGGAACCATTACTGGCTGAAGATATACGGTGTCAAAACCGTAAGTCATCATTTGTTGTCTGCTCCATTCTACAGCTGCTGCAGCTTGTGGTGATCCACTTAAGCGACCACCAATATTTTTGGTGAGATACCTTAGCATTTCATAACTATCACCCCTTTCAAGTGCTTCGTCAAATATTTTTCGGATTTGAACTTTGTCTTTACTGTTTTGGGCAGAAGAAGAAATGACAACTAGGGTAAGTAAGAGTGTTAGCAAATGCTTCATGGGAATGGATTTTAATGGAAGCAAGATTGATTAATCAATCAATTCTGCTTTCTGAAGAATGTACATCAGTTTCATAGGGTCATCGGCATTGATGTTCAGAATGCCTTTCACCTTGATCCTTTTTTCTGTGAATTTTATGTTCTTTTCGGAGAAAACTTCCAGCACTGTTTCAGGCCCTGCGCCTCCACAAAAGAAGCAATTGGCAAAGGGTAGAGCGGAGAGCACGAAATAATTTTCACCTCGAAGC
>DLQN01000076.1:1914-2685 GCA_002477595.1 Roseivirga sp. UBA7431 | reverse complement strand
AGAGTTGAATAAAACTGATCTAGAGCAACAACGACCTTAACACCGGAATCATTAAACTGATGCACCAGCTCTCGAACGGTATACATGGGATTTGTATTGACCACAACCAACCCTAGCTTCATTGCAGCAATGACAACAATTGGATACTGAATCAAATTAGGCAATTGGATCGCTATTCGATCCCCGGTCTTTAAATTAAGTCTTTTTTGGAAATAACTAGCGACTCTTCGGGATAGCTGGTCAATTTCGCCATAACTTAGAGTTTGACCAAGACACGTAAAAGCAGGATGTGAGGGAGAGTCAGATACCGCATTTGTCCATATCTGAAGAATTGATTTAGCTGGCAATGGTGGTTGCTCAGAAGCTATACCCACCCTCTTTTGAGCCTTGGTAACCGCATCTGTTATAAACATATTATTCTTCTTTTTAATGACACATTACTAGCCGGACGGCGAACTACTGGGGTCAAGTAAACTATCGAGACAAAAGAGCCATTCCCTTCTCTAGCCCACCCAATGTCAGTGGAAACATCTTATCTTCGGTTAAGTCTTTAAGCATAGTGATAGACGGAGTGTAGTCCCAATATTTTTCTTGAACAGGGTTCAACCATACCAATTTGTCAAAGGTTTCAGCCATACGCTGCATCCATACAGCGCCAGATTCTTCATTATTGTACTCTACACTCCCACCCGGGCTTGTGACCTCATAAGGTGCCATAGAGGCATCCCCTACAAATATCACCTTGTAATCCGATGAGTACTTGTGGATCAG
>DLQN01000076.1:647-1765 GCA_002477595.1 Roseivirga sp. UBA7431 | reverse complement strand
CTCTGGAACCATCTTAATATCAAGCAAACCAGCATTTCTGGCTGTGCTGCGAATAGTGTCGTCAAGGTCCAACTGATCAGCAGAACCCTCCCGAGCAAATTTTCGTAATCGGCGCAGAGCGACCTTGATGTTTCGAGTACCAATTTGAACTGAGTCATCTAGATCTTGGTACTGCCTTTCATCCCAAACCTTTACTGCAGTACCCTTCCCACCTGGCCCACCAATTCGAATACCCTCAGGATTATAACCGCCATGACCAAAAGGTGACGTACCATTGGTGCCTACCCATTTATTGCCACCCTCATGTCTTTCCTTTTGCTCTTCAAGTCGCTTTTTAAATTCTTCAATTAACTTTTCAAGACCGCCAAGACTCTCAACCTTGGCTTTTTCCTCATCAGTGAAATGCTTTTCAAATTCTTTGCGCAACCAATCTTCAGGAAGTAATGCTTCGACAATACCGTCAATGTTTTCTAAATTTTTGAAATATGCTCCAAATGCGCGATCAAAGCGATCATAGTATTTTTCATCTTTAACCAAGCAGGTGCGCGCCAAAAGGTAGAAATCATCTACTGAGCCAAAGGCAAGGTTCTGCTCCATAGCACTCAAAAGATCAAGAAGCTCCTTAATTGAAACAGGAACTCTGGCCTTTTTAAGTGTATTGAAAAAATTAATTAACATAAATTCAGCAATTTAATTTGAGGTTATCGCGCTTCGCGACGCGTCATAAATGCCAACCGCTCTAATAGATGAACATCTTGCTCATTTTTCAAAAGTGCTCCATACAACGGCGGTATAGCTTTAGTTGGATCACGATTAGTCAAAATATCCTCTGGAATATCATCCGACATAATGAGCTTTAGCCAATCTACCAATTCAGAAGTTGATGGCTTTTTCTTTAACCCTGGGATCTTTCTTACATCAAAGAATATGTCCATGGCGTCATCAACCAACTGCTTTTTAATCTTTGGAAAGTGAACATCCACAATCCGCTGCATTGTCATGCGATCAGGGAAATTTATAAAGTGGAAGAAACAACGGCGTAAAAAAGCGTCTGGTAACTCTTTTTCGTTATTACTAGTGATAATGACGATTGGTCGTTGCACAGCTTTAATGGTTTC
>DLQN01000076.1:0-601 GCA_002477595.1 Roseivirga sp. UBA7431 | reverse complement strand
ACGACCTGCTCGTCTGCAGTAAAAGCCTCCCAAAGCTTACCCTTATCAATATAGTTGCGGATGTCTTGGACCTTATCACTACCTAGCTGAGAGTCTCTCAATCTTGAAACTGCATCATATTCATAAAGGCCCTGCTGAGCTTTGGTGGTGGATTTTATATGCCACGCTAAAAGAGGTTTACCTAATGCTTTAGCAACCTCTTCAGCAAGCATGGTTTTTCCTGTTCCAGGCTCTCCTTTAATGAGGAGAGGTCGTTGCAGCGTAACTGCCGCATTAACGGCCATCTGCAACTCTTCTGTCGCTACATAATTGTCAGTACCAGTAAATTTCATCGCATTTATTCCGCTATTTGAGAGTAATTTAATTCCAAGGCGGCTAGTTTAATCTATTCTGATTATTATTTTGAATCTAAATTAGGTCATTGGAACGTCTTAAATGAGAAAACTAACACTAAGTATGACCAAACAGTACTTACGAACAAAAATGCTAACATATTACTGAAGTAGCACACTTCAGCGCTTTGATCACATTTTATGGAGAAAATCATGAAAACTAGACGCCTGAAACCTTTTTTATTCGTTATTGCCTTGTACCTCATTCC
>DLQN01000040.1 GCA_002477595.1 Roseivirga sp. UBA7431 | reverse complement strand
GTATTTAAGCACTTTGAGAACTGTGATCAAATCTGGCATGCAGGTGACATTGGGGATGGACTTGTACTCGATCAATTGGAAGCCTTCAAACCTACCCTAGCGGTTTCAGGAAATATTGACAATCATGAGATACGGTTAAGGGTTCCGGAAAAACAAATCTTCGAGCTAGAAGGAGTTAAAGTCTATATGATTCACATTGGAGGAACCCCACCTAACTATTCAAAAGGTGTATTACCTGACTTGCACATAGCAAAACCCAAACTTTTTATCTGTGGGCACAGCCACATACTCAAGGTAATGCCTGATAAGAATTTGGGCAGCATGCTTTATATGAATCCAGGCGCTGCAGGCCATCATGGTTTTCACCACATGCGCACTCTCCTCCGCTTCGAACTAGAGGATGGTAAAATCCAGCGCCTTGAAGCTATAGAGCTAGGTAAGAGAGGTAGAAACTAAAAAAGCCCCGAAATTTCGGAGCTTCAAATCTAAATCTTCTAAAAAGTCTTATTCCGCAGACTTTTCTTCTTCAGCAGGAGAGTCTGTCTTCTCTGCTTTTTTCTTTGGTGCTTTCTTAGCCTTCGGCTTCTCCTCTTTCGGTGCCTCAGCTTTTACTTCTTCTACAGCAACCTCAACAGTCTCTTCTACGACCTCTGCCTTTGGAGCAGCTTTCTTAGCTTTCTCCTTCTTTGGTGCTTCAGCAGGTGCAAAAGAAGCTTTTAACTCCTCTTTATCAACATTTTTAATTACCGGCTGAGCCGATAATTGCTTAATGCTGTTATTTCTCTTAGCCGCAGTTTGCTTATTTCTTCTGGCTTTTCTCTTTAATCTTGTGATTCCCATGATATAGGCTTTTCCTAAAATTGAGGGGCAAAGGTAAGAGTTTGTTTACTTTTTTCGAACTATCTTTTCATTAATTATTCAGAATAATTTATCAAGTAGCAAACTCACCTTATTCTTTCACATTCCATTTTAGTAGTTTTGCACAAAATCAGAGTTAATGTCACAAAAACCTTCACTTCCAAAAGGCACTAGAGATTTCGGCCCTATCCAAATGTATCGTAGGGAATATTTGTTTAGCACGATCAAAAGCGTTTTTAAAAAATATGGCTTCATGCCTTTAGAAACTCCTGCGATGGAGAACCTAAATGTATTGACAGGTAAGTATGGCGATGAGGGCGATCAACTACTCTTTAAAGTTTTAAACTCTGGAGACTTCCTTAATAAGACTACTTCCGAAGATTATGAAGCTGGCTCTAAAAGTATTACAAGCAAAATATCAGAGAAAGGTCTTAAGTATGACTTAACAGTTCCGTTCGCTCGATATGTAGCCATGAACCGTAATGACGTGGCGTTTCCATTCAAACGTTATCAAATCCAACCTGTTTGGAGAGCCGACAGACCGCAGAAAGGGAGATATCGTGAGTTTTATCAATGCGATGCAGATATAGTAGGCACTGATTCTTTGATTTGTGAAGCAGAACTATTGGCCATTGTTGAAGAGGTCTTTGAGAAGTTAAATTTCGAAGACTATCAAGTATCACTCAGCAGCAGAAAAATATTAGAAGGTATTGCCGAGGCTTGTGGAGCATCTGATGAATTCTCTAGATTTTGCACCATTTTAGATAAGCTCGACAAAATCGGGCTTGACAAAGTGAAGGAAGAATTAAGCGGAATAGGTGTCAGCGACAAAGGATTAACTACGCTCACAACCATCTTAGCGATAGCAGGAAACAACGATCAGGTATTAAAGAGACTATCAGATCAACTTGGGAATACTCAAGTTGGATTAGAGGGAATTCGAGAGACTCAAGAAACCCTAGACCACTTAGGAAGATTAGGGAAAACTGCTAAAAAAATTAAAGTTGACTTAACACTAGCACGCGGACTCTCCTACTACACAGGAATGATCTACGAAGTGAAGCCAACAACGATCAGCATGGGTACTATTACTGCTGGCGGTCGTTATGACAACCTCACAGGTGTATTCGGATTGGATGGTGTTTCTGGAGTAGGGATTTCTTTTGGCATAGATAGAATCTACGACACGTTGAATGAGCTCGATCTGTTCCCTACAGATAATACACAGGCCACCAAGATACTTTTAACCAACTTCGATGACATTGCTCAAGCGCACGCGCTAACAATTTTGGGGAAATTGAGAGAAAAAGACATACCAAGCGAGATCTACCCGGAGTCTGCCAAGCTGAAAAAGCAAATGACCTATGCGGATAAGAAGTCTATCCCTTATGTATTAATGATTGGCTCTAGGGAAATGGAAACAGGAATCTATTCTTTGAAAAACATGACTTCTGGTGAGCAAAAAGAAGTAAGTATAGATCAGTTACTAAATGAATTATCTTAGTAACAGCTCACAGTAACTTTGTCTGAATAGGCAGAATTGTTTTTTTTTGAATAAGTTTCGTGTCGGTGCACCGTTATCAGTGCAACACCAAGCATGCAGTTAAAACTTCAATATCGTTTTCTTTGGCTGATCAGGTCAGCTTTGTGCATTGGGTTATTCCTGATGGCAAGTATTGAGATGCATGCTCAAGAGGCCAGTCAAAAAGGATGGTTCACTGCCGATTTTGATTTTGGCTGTAGGGACTTGACGGTCACTATTACTCACTCAGGCATTAATAATAGTGATTTGACAATCGATTTTGAAGGAAATCCGAACGATCCTACTAACCTCTTTCTCAATAGTGAAGCTACGCTTAACATTGGTCAAACTATTTCCTTTACATATTCGACCCCAGGAGAATATATTCTTAGAGCAATAGATTTAAATTCAAACGATATTCAGGACCGATTCGATTTTTTAGAAATTGAAGTTCTAGATAAATTCTCACCATCTGTTGCCGCAAGAGCATGCTCTAATAATGAAGTGAGACTGTTTTTCGACTACGCCTTCGATCCCTTCGAATCATTTGATATTGATTATGGTGACGGAACGCCTATTGAAAACTTTGTAAAAGATCCCATGGCTAATAACGGATCTACCCCTCACACTTATGCAACCAATAACGTATATAACATTACAGTAACCGGTATTTTCGCTACTGGCGGCAATAATGCGAACTGTAATTCAGTAACCCTCACCGTATCAACTCTTCAAGCAATTGACCCACCCGTACTTAATACCATTACGGTAATTGATCAAACCAATATCAGTTTTGAATATGAACCAATCTCGGTAGGTTTAGTCTACTATTTGGAAATCGACAAAGGCAACGGTTTCGAAGCCTATGCCAACCTTGATCCCTTGGTTAACCCAACCGCCATCACGGTGGAAGACCTTTCTCTTGACAATAATGTTGAATCCTATGATTTTAGAATGAGGGCAACTGATATATGCGCCAGTTTACAGGAGTTTTCTTTAATTGGATCTAGTATTGCTACGAGTTTTAGTTTGAATAACATTAACACGACAATAGATATTGATTATGATTGGCTGACTTCACCAGCTAACTTTACGCAAATAGACTTCTTTGTAAATGGAAGCTTAAACACTTCATTTAACGATCCAGCAAGCACCGTACCCCATACGGTTATTTACACCAATTGCGGACAATTAGATCCCTACTTCTTTCAGACCGTCAAGAATGGCGTGGTTAGTACTAGCCAAACCCTCACTCCTTTTGCTAATGCAGATTTGGTAATCCCTGCAACGGCAGCACCAACTGCTGAGCTTATTGGCGGGAGCATTAGACTCAACCTACCTAATACGAACTTCGTTTTGGGCGAATACCAAATACTAAGAAGGGATATCACTGCTAATTTTAATCAGATCAGTACTACGGCATCACAGTCGTTTATTGACACCACTATTCCACCTGGTACGTCAGAAGCCTGTTATCAAGTCAGGTATGTTGATGAATGTGGAAATATTTCCAATGTGAGCGCTGAAGTTTGTGTGATTATTGAAGCTAAACTGGGGATACCGACAGCCTTTACCCCAAATGGCGATAACATAAACGACTTTTTTAGCGTTTCGGATGGTATCTACAATAATTTCCAAATGTTGATCTACAATCAATGGGGCACTTTGGTTTTTCAAACCAATAATCCGTCCCCTGGCTGGAATGGCACCTTTGAAGGATCAGAAGCACCAAG
>DLQN01000060.1:4454-8938 GCA_002477595.1 Roseivirga sp. UBA7431 | reverse complement strand
AGCGGGTAAGAATTACGGTTGGCCTATTATCACTTATGGCATCAATTATAACGGTAGCCAAATCACAGATGAAACATCCAGAGAAGGTATGGAACAACCAGTTACTTATTGGGTGCCTTCAATTGCGCCTTGCGGTATGACTTTCGTTGCCAATTCAAAATATGAAGGATGGGACGGTAATCTAATTGTTGGCTCGCTGAAGTTTGCCTACTTAGTCCGTTTAGTGATTAAAGACAACCAGGTCGTTAAAGAAGAGAAAATAGCTGAAGGTATTGGTCGTGTAAGAAATGTCGAAATGGGAAATGATGGCTATCTCTATGTAGGTGTGGAAGGCAAAGGACTATATAGAGTGCTGCCGGAGTAACATTGAATCTAAGGTCTCAATCCATAAAGAAGAATAGTTAGTCAAAGATTGACTTAGAGTTGCTTGAATACATAAAACATCTCTGAAGCAATCTGCAAAGACCTATTATCGTACATCTCAGTCTCTTGAGGGGTATCATCAAAAGCCTTTGGGTCTTCGTAGCGTAATGGAATGCGTGCCGAAGCTCCTGGAATGAATGGGCAATTCTGATCAGCGTCTGAGCAAGTCATTATTGCAGCAAAGTCATCAATGGGATTGACTTCACTATCATAATGCTTAGAGAAGGCAAGGATAGGAGGGGCATCGATGCTATAAGTAATGTGATAATGTGGATTTTCATTACCCTTGGAAGAGACTTGAAATCCCGATCGAACGAGTGAGTCTATCGCTCTTTCGTTGAAGGCCGTGACTTCTACACCGCCTGAATATGCTGCCAAGGATATGCCATGAGTGTATGCAGCTACTTTTGCCCATACTTGTGATAGCTGACTTCTTCGAGAGTTATGTGTACAAATGAAATTAAGCTTTAACTCCTTTTTTGAATCAATTTGTTGTTGACAGTATTCAACAAAGACATCAAGAATGGGTTTCCTCGCATCAGCTATTTCAATGAGCTGAGCCTTAGCAATAGTTTGTTGAAGCTTTGATAGCATGGAGTAGTATTAACAGCAACCAGAATTCGGATCGCAACCGGTACTTTGCATTTTTACATCCTTGAGTTTCACTCTTGGTTTTTGACCAGGTATACCACACTTATTGGGCGCTAAGCAGTCAGTCTGCTTATTGATCAAGTTGAAATGACTACCATCGAATCCTAAAGCAAACTTTGAAATCGTCTGAGATCCTTGATATTCCACTTCCACTTCATAATCACCCATATCCAGCAATTTCTCCGATAATGTAATAATGTCTTTAAGCTTAGTGGGTTGCAAACGATGATCCACATCAGTGGACGACCATAATTGAAAGTTTACGAGTTTCTCTTGGCGAATTGTTCCACCACAATCAATGAAGTGCCTAGAGATCACACCAACTTCAGTAACGTGAAAATGGGAAGGGACTATATTTCCGTCTGGCAATCGAAACTTGAGTGTTGCTAGTTGAGAAAGATGCGATTTAACGTCAGAGAGTCTCATATTATATATTAATGTATTTTAATATATTATTATATATAAATGTATATATTATAATATAATGCTATATCGATTTACTTACTGCTTCCTGATCTAAGTACCAAAAGAGGTTTCCATGAGTAGGGTGGATGTGCGAAGCAGGATAGGCTAAATAATTATCTTTCTTATTAAAGATCTCATCAATTTTTTCTGCTTTACCATTACCTGTAGCTAGGAAGCATATCACTTTTGCATTATTGATTACAGGGCCCGTTAAAGTAACTCTCTTTTGTCCAGAGTCAGGGTTTGTGCCTATTACACATACTCTTTTGTCAGTCATCAATCCCATCTCATGCGGAAAGATTGAAGCCGTATGACCATCTCCACCAATACCTAGTAACACAATGTCAAAAACAGGTAGTCCTACTTGTTCTGAAAGGTCGTTGGCAAGTTTTTCTCCATAGCGGATAGCTTCGCCCTCGGGATCATTCTCTCCTAATACGCGATGAACGTTTGAAGATGGTATGTCGATTTCCGAAATCAAATGATCCACAGTCATTTTGTAATTACTGTCGTCATCTGTGGGAGGTACACAGCGTTCGTCACCCCAGTAGAGATGAATCTTACTCCAATCGAAGTCTGCCTTGAATTCTGAAGCCAATAAATCGAAAAGTATTTTAGGCGTTGAACCCCCTGAAAGGGCTATCGAGAGCTTATCATTCTCTTTATGTAGCTTAAGGAAGTGCTCGGCAAAACCTCTGGCAGTTGCCTGTGGAGTGTCAAATATTCTTTTTTCCATTTTATAATTCGCAGTAAATACCATCATCGGCCAGATTGGAGCATGGGTATCTCCAGTTCATATTCTTGCCTTCAATTAGATTATCAGCATTTTCAGGCCCCCAAGTTCCTGCAGGGTAACCATATACAGGGATGTTTTGATCTGCTTCCCACGCTTTGAGAATTGGATCTATAAATTCCCAAGCAGCTTCAGTACTGTCGCCACGTGCATAAAGGGTAGCGTCTCCTTGCATACAGTCCAGTATGAGTCTTTCGTAGGCATCTGGCACGTAAACATTGGTTAACTCATCGTATTTGAAATCCATATTTACCTGCTCTGTATTAAAACCGGCTCCGGGGATTTTCATGTCAAACTTGAGTAAAATTCCTTCATTCGGTTGAATACGGATAACCAAGACATTTTGCTGGTTGGCCAAGGTAGAGTCGTGGGCAAAGAGGTGGTGATGATTTGGTTTAAAGTGTATGACCACCTCTGTAACCCTTGTTGGCATTCTCTTTCCAGTTCTTATATAGAATGGAACACCAGCCCATCGCCAGTTATCTATGAAGAACTTCATGGCTACGTAAGTCTCAGTTTTAGACTCTGCATTTACATCATCTTCCTCTCTATACCCATCTACGGATTCGCCCCTTACGGTAGAATTTGAATACTGACCTCTGATGACATTTTTCTTGACGTCTGACTCTGTATAGGGCCTGAGGCTTTGAAAAACCTTTAGCTTTTCATTTCGGATTGACTCAGCATCAGATTTCACAGGAGGTTCCATCGCAACAAGTGCAACTAGCTGAAGCAGATGGTTTTGTATCATATCTCTTAAAGCACCAGATGAATCATAATACCCACCCCTTTTTTCAACTCCCACATGTTCAGCAGCAGTCACTTCAATTCGGTGAATATAATTTCTATTCCATAATGGCTCGAAAATACTGTTAGCAAAGCGGGTGACAAACATGTTCTGTACAGTCTCCTTGCCTAGGTAATGATCTATCCTATAAATTTGTTCTTCCACAAAATTTGAAAGGAGATCTTTGTTTAATTTTTTTGCGGAATCTAAATCATATCCGAATGGTTTTTCTACAATCAATCTACTCCAGCCATTTTCTTGATTATTGAGGCCTGAATCGGCAAGTCCTTTAGCGATCGTCTGATAAAGACTAGGAGGGGTGGCTAAATAGAAAATGTAATTATTGGCGCAAGACTTTTGTTTGTCGAGTTGATCTAGTCTTTCCTTTAGCGCGCTATAAGCGCTTATTTCTTTTGTATTTACTGACTGATAAAAGACCAGTTCTGCAAAGGCCTTCAGCTTTTCAGGAGTGGCAGCTTTCTTGTTTTTAAGGTGCTCGTTTTCAAAAACTACTTTTTGACGATATTCTTCATCGGTATAGACAGATCTGCTTACACCGACAACAGCGTAATTTTCTGGTAAAAAACCTCCACAGAAAAGATTAAAGACCGAAGGGATGAGTTTCCTCTCAGTTAGATCTCCTGATGCACCAAAAATTACGAGGGCCTGATTGTCAGTTTTTTTCATTTATTTTTTTTGGTCGATCTAGCTTGCTTTCTTTGCATAGACTTAAATCAAATCGCCTTGAAATAGTTCCCAAAACTAATGAATGGCCTTGAATGATAGAAGTCTAGAATGCTTTAAGGTCGAATTAAATTTTAATGATTGCCTGATTCGATTCAAAATGGTTTTAACAGCTATAATTATTACATAATGACAGATATAAAATTTGATTTTGGTTTAGTTGGATTGGGAGTAATGGGAAGGAATTTTATCCTAAATGTTGCTGATAATAATTTTTCGGCCATCGGCTTAGACTTAGATCAAGAAAAAGTCAGTTCCTTATTAGCTGAAGGTGAAGGAAGAGTAGTTCATGCCACCCAAGATAAACTTGAGTTTATAGACAAACTAGCTTCACCTAGAAAAATCATGCTGCTTGTACCTGCAGGCAAGCCTGTTGATGCTGTCATCAACGACCTGAAACCTCATTTATCAGAAGGAGACATCATTATCGATGGTGGTAACTCTTTCTACACCGACACCAATAGACGATTCGAAGAACTGTCTAAAGACCATATTCACTTTTTTGGTGCTGGTGTGTCGGGTGGTGCAAAAGGCGCTCGCAGAGGGCCTAGTATAATGCCTGGTGGCGACAAGGAAGCTTATCAGTTCATCAAGCCTATCTTCGAAGCAGCATCAGCTAAG
>DLQN01000060.1:0-4445 GCA_002477595.1 Roseivirga sp. UBA7431 | reverse complement strand
TGAATGGAGAGCCTTGTGTGGCTCATTTGGGAAATGGTTCGGCTGGCAACTATGTCAAAATGGTACACAATGGTATCGAGTACGGCATGATGCAATTGATTGCTGAAGCCTATGATTTGATGAAAAGAGGACTCGGGTTTTCTAACGATGAGCTCCAGAAAACATTTACCACATGGAATGGCGGAAGATTACAGTCATTTTTAGTCGAAATTACTTCTGAGATTTTTGCTCAAAAAGATAACCTCACTGGAGCCGATATTATCGATGTTATACTTGATAAAGGGAAGCAAAAGGGTACTGGTAAATGGACATCTCAAAACGCAATGGATCTCGGTATTCCGATTCCTACCATTGACGTTTCTGTAAGTATGAGAGAAATCTCTTCCTTGAAAGATCAACGACAAGAAGCTGAAGCACTGTATGGAAGTCTCAATGCTTCCAACAGCGGTTTGACAGTGGATCAAGTTGAAGAAGCATTGTATTTCAACTTTATTATGACTTATGCTCAGGGCATGCAGCAGCTTGCGGCAGCTTCTAAAGAGTATGGTTATGCATTAGATATGGAAGTCATCTCTAAAATATGGAGAGGCGGTTGTATCATAAGGTCAGGTCTTTTGGAAAAAATGCGAAAAGCATTCAATCGCAACCCAGAACTATCTAACCTCTTGCTAGACGAAGAATTTGCCAACGAGGTAAAACCGTTAATCAATAATACTTCTGCTGTAGTATCAATGGCCATGCAAAATGGCATACCGCTATCAGCGATGTGTGCCGGCTTGAATTACTTCAATGCGTTTAAATCTAGCCGATTACCAATGAACTTGGTCCAAGCACAACGTGATCATTTCGGTTCACATACATATGAGCGTATTGATCGAGAAGGTATTTTTCATACCGAATGGTAATTAAAGCACTTGATAAACAACGAAGATTAATATAAAACTAGATACTGAGATCATACTGGATTGAATGGTCCAAGACCTTAGTGTTTGCTGGACCGAATGACCCAAGTATCGGTTGACTAACCAAAAGCCACTATCATTTACATGAGATAATACTATTGAGCCTGCTGCAATCGCCATCATAATGAGTGTTTTGTCTAGCATACTCAAATCCATACCCGGAATTACTGCGGCTACAATTCCAGCAGCTGTCAACATGGCTACGGTGGCGGACCCTTGCATCACCCTGACTAATACAGCTACTAAATAGGCAAGCAGGATGATTGACACTGTTCTAGACTGCATGGTACTGGCAATCATGTCGCCAATACCAGTATTGATCATCACTTGTTTTAAGACACCTCCAGCACCTGTGATCAAGATGATTGAACCAGCTGGTCCAAGTGAGCGATTGGCAACGTCAAAGAGTTCTTCTTTTGTAGCACCACGCTTCGTTCCGAGGAAGTACAAGGCCAAGAGCGTTCCAATCAATAGAGAAACAAATGGATGACCAATAAAACTCATTACCTCTATCAGTATTCCGTTGGTAATAACTTCTTCACCCGCAAGTGTTTTCAGTAAGGAACCACTAAGAATAAGGCCGATGGGCAGTCCTAATACAAAGAATATCGTTTTTACAAGGTTATCGTCTACAGAAGCAGGTGACTCTTCTTGTACCTCGATTTGTGTGGCTTCTTTAGGCGTAATAAATTTGCAAAGGTAAAGACCACATAATAAGGCGATTGGAAGTCCAATGAGGCTACCAACGACAATCGCATAGCCTAAGTCGACATTAAGAATATCTGCTACGGCAACAGGGCCGGGGGTTGGCGGAATAAAGCTATGCGTAACAGCCAATCCAGTTAGCAATGGTAGGGCGTAATACAAAACATTCTTGCCGCTTTTAGCGGAAAGTGCCTTTACAATAGGAAACAGAATAATGATCCCTACATCGAAGAAGACTGGAATGGAAACGATAAAGCCAGTTACTAAAAGGGCTAATCTTGACTTTGTCTCGCCACCTTTCTTTAAAAGGTATTTTGCCAAGGCTTGAGCTCCTCCTGAATGTTCTAGTATGGCTCCGAATATAGCTCCCAGACCGACAATGGTGGCGACAAAGGCCAATGTATTACCCATTCCAGTAGAGATCGAGTCCAAGATCACTTCGCCCGAGAGACCACCGACAAGGCCAACCCAGATACTAGCGATTAATAGACTTAGGAATGCATTGAGCTTCAGCCTGATAATAAATAATAGGAGGATGGCAATGCCGGATAGGATGGCAAAGACTAATTGTAATTCATTCATAGCGTTTCTAATTCGCTTAGAAGCTACTTAATTATATGAAATCTGCGAAATGAGATGCTGCATCTGTCACTATTTTCTCAATGCTGTGGTCTGCTTTTATTGTGATGGCATCTAGAGGAAGTTCAAGCGTCTCGAGTTGTGATTTAACGAGAGTCTTCGGCATAAAGTGACTCTTTCTTTGATTCAGTCTATTTACTGCTGCTTCTTCGCTAAGCTCTAGGAACAAGTACTTATTGTTAAGCCTTTGACCTAAATAATCTCTATAGGATTGTTTCAAGGCAGAACAAGCTAAGATAAATTCATTTCGATGTGCCTGCATTACATATTCAACAATGGCAGCTAGCCAAGGCCACCTGTCATCATCATCCAAAGGAATTCCTCTTGACATTTTTTTGATGTTTTCCTGCGGATGGAAATCATCAGCATCCAAAAAAGGGATTCCGAGACGCTCCGATAATGATTTACCCACTGTAGACTTACCAGAACCCGTAATTCCCATGATCACTATCAGCTTTTTAGATGCCATATAAACAACCCATTTATCAAGTTAATACAGAGAATAGATAATTTTTACTAAACAGTAAAACTCATAATTCGTTCTATTCATGTAAATTAAAGCTAAATGCGTGTATTTGTTATACTTGTAGGTTTGACAATTTTGTCTTTTTCAGATGTGAAAGCTCAATCATCTGGTGAACCTTCGCATGTGCTGAGTATTTATTTTGGCGGTGGAAGCTTCTTTGTAAGTAGGCGTCAAGCAGAGAATTTAGAGCAATTCCTAGATTCAATTCCAAACGTCTATAATTTTGTGATAACGGTTCATAGCCACACTGATAATGTTGGGGGTAAAGAATACAATGAATGGTTAAGTGAAATGCGAAGTGATTCGGTAATTGAAGAGCTCTTGTTGAATGAAAACGTGAAGAAAGAGGTGATTGAAAAAAGAGACTTTGGTCTTTTTAATCCCATCCATGATAACCGTACTTGGGAAGGGCGGAGAAGGAACCGAAGGGTTGACATTATCTTTTGGTTGGCTATTTAGTAAGCCATCAATCTCGAATGGTTTGATATACACCACTCACTGTTTACATTCGTAGCCATATGCCAGAAAAAATTGCTATTATTGGCGGAGGGGCTGCTGGTTTCTTTGCAGCCATTTCAGCCAAAGAGCACTCACCATCTAGTGAGGTTATTATTTTTGAAAAGACGAGTAAGCTTTTAGCCAAGGTAAAAGTTTCTGGTGGTGGCCGGTGTAATGTGACACATGCATGCTTTCAGTCTTCCGAATTGGCTAAGTTTTATCCAAGAGGAGGTAAGCAACTCAGAAAAGCATTTGACGAATTCAATACCCACAACACGGTTGATTGGTTTGAATCTCGTGGGGTCGAATTAAAAGTAGAGGAGGATAATCGAATGTTTCCAACGACCAACGACTCACAAACGATCATCGATTGTTTGATGTCTGAGACTAAGAAGCTTGGGGTTCGTATTGCATTGAGTACTGCGGTACTTCAAATTGAAAAACTAACATCAGGTTTTGACCTTACATTGAAAACTGGAGTCGAGACTTTCGATAAAGTAATAGTCGCTTCAGGGGGTAGTCCGAAAATAGAAGGCTTTGAATGGTTGAGAGCTTTGGGCCATGAGATCATTTCCCCAGTCCCTTCATTATTCACTTTTAATATGCCGAAAGAGCCTATAAAGGAATTGATGGGGCTTGCTGTGCCGAATGCAAGTGTTAGAGTTCAAGGGACCAAGTTGGTTCAATCTGGCCCCTTGTTAATTACGCACTGGGGCATGAGTGGCCCAGCAATATTGAAGACTTCGGCTTGGGGTGCAAGGACATTAAGTGACATGGGCTATCATTTTATTGCCCACGTAAACTGGCTGGGTGAAGTGAAAGAGAACGACTTAAGGCAAACTATCGATGGTGTAATTAGTGAATTCGGAAAGCGGATGCTACGCAATAAGAACCCATTTGATATGCCTCAAAGGCTTTGGGAACACTTACTCGAAAAAGTAGGTCTTTCGCTAGAGAAATTATGGTCTGAATTGGGCAAAAAAGGTATTAACAAGCTTGTTAATATTCTATTGAATGATGAATATTCGGTTGCTGGGAAAACTACTTTTAAGGAAGAGTTTGTTACCTGCGGAGGAGTAAGTTTGTCTAATGTAGACTTCAAAACTATGGAGAGT
>DLQN01000003.1:5318-5462 GCA_002477595.1 Roseivirga sp. UBA7431 | reverse complement strand
TTAAATCCCTTCGTCTTCTTTCCCTGAGGAACGAAGGGTCTTGACCGAGTTGAAAGTCCATAGAAACTACAACATGTCATTTGCCAAGTTGGCTAACTCGGAGCGTTCACCTTTCTCTAAGGTGATATGCGCGTATAACGGATG
>DLQN01000003.1:0-5249 GCA_002477595.1 Roseivirga sp. UBA7431 | reverse complement strand
ATTTGATTGACGTCTCCAGTGAAGACAATCTTTGTATTCTCACCAGCTCTCGTAATGACTGTCTTTATCTCATGAGGCGTTAGGTTTTGTGCCTCGTCCACAATGAAATAGATATTGGATAAACTTCGGCCTCTGATATAAGCCAAAGGTGTAATCAGAAGCTTCTCCTTGTTCACCATTTCGGTGATTGCCTTGAACTCTTTATCTGTTTCCTTATACTGGTTTTGGATAAACTTTAAGTTATCCCAAAGCGGCTCCATATAAGGATTCAGCTTTGATTTGATATCACCCGGTAAGTAGCCAATGTCTTTATTGCTAAGGGGCACTATTGGTCGTGCAAGATAGATCTGCTTGTATTCTCTTCGCTGCTCTAATGCTGCTGCTAAAGTCAATAAGGTTTTTCCCGTACCTGCAACCCCTTGAATGGTCACCAACTTCACATCGGGATTCATGATGGCATGGATGGCGAAAGTTTGCTCCGCATTGCGAGGTTTTATCCCTGAAATTGGTCGCTTGTCAACGCGTTCGATAACATCGTCTGTTGAATTGTGATAAGCGAGTACTGAGTTTTTATCACTCTTCAGAATGAAGTACTGGTTAACGAGTGATTTTTTATTCTTAAGCACTTCTTTGGGAGCCAAAGTACCATTCTCATAAAGGTGGTTGATGATGTCAGAATCAACCTTTTCAATCTCGATTGCTCCTTTTCTAAGTGAGTCAACACTCTTTACTTTACCAGTTTCATAATCTTCTGCCAGAAGCCCGATGGACTTGGCTTTCAGGCGGAGATTAATGTCTTTTGAAACAAGTATCACACTACGATCTTGGTTCTCTTCTTTTAGTCTTAAGGCTGCATTTAGGATACGATGATCATTCTTTTTTTCACCGAAAATATGATTTGCATCTAAGCCACCTTCGCTTGTACCTGCTTCCATTACTACTTTGAAGCTACCTCTGGTTTTGCCATTTAGGGGTATCCAATCTTGGAGCGATTTATCCTTCGCCAACTTGTCTAAAAGACGAGTAAACTCTCGGGCTTCAAAATTTTTGGTATCGTTACCTTTTTTGAACTGATCCAATTCTTCGAGTACAGTAATCGGGAGCCCTATGTCGTGCTCCTCGAAATTCATTATGGCATTGTGTTCAAATAGGATTACGGAAGTGTCAAGTACAAAAATCTTCCTTTCGGTCTTCTTAGCTCTCGGCATAGAGTGATGATCAATATTAGATAGAACGTTGAATTAAGTTAGGAAAAAATCAACTCAAACGAACGGGATGAGACTGCTTAATAATTAATTAGTAATGACATTTTTTTAAAGACTTGTGAATGAACGCATTAGTCCTTTAGTGGCCAAGGGAAATTAACGCATCTATCACTGGATGGATACTTTCGATCAAGTTGAAAACAAGGGGAATCTATTCTAATTGCGCTAAATGTTAGAATTTAAGTTTCTTCCAAGTCTTTTTGAGCAAGATGGAGGAAACAAGAGTAACACTTAATAGAATCACACCATTGGTCATATTACCGTAGATAAACATCCCGGTAGAAAAGAGTGCGCTATACACAATGATAATGCCTAGGAACATAGCCAATATATCTATGCTCAATCTTCCAGTACCCTCTTTTATGTCTATATTTTCAGTCTTCGCGATTTGCTTGAATTTATTCCAACCATTACCATAAGGTTTAACCAAGTTGAAGAACGAAGCCAAGGTCTTATGATCAGTAGGCTTGGTCATGAAGGTTACTGCAACCCAAGCTACCGTGGTGATACCAACACTTAGTAAAAGCTTGTATTCGGAAGGCAATTCGAAAAGAAATGCTGGACTAATTCTTTCTACATTCAGCACTAATGCCACTATAAATGAAACCACCATTCCGGTGATTTCAGAATAGGCGTTAATACGCCACCAGAACCACCGTAGGATAAAAATTAAACCCGTACCTGCTCCTATCGACAGAAGGATCTGGAATGCTTGGTAGGCATTAGTCAACACTAAGGCGAATAGGCCAGCGAAGATCATAAGCCCCACTGTCGAAATTCTACCAACTCGAACTAGTTCTTTGTCAGATGCCTTCGGTTTGACGAATCGCTGATAAAAATCAAAGACCACATAGGAAGAGCCCCAATTGAGATGAGTTGAAATAGTTGACATAAATGCAGCAATCAAAGAAGCTACCACAATACCTAGTAAGCCCTTTGGTAAAGTCAAAAGCATGGCAGAATACCCTAAATCATTGCCCAGTTTGTCGGGTGATATATTTGGGAAAGCTGTTTGGATAGAGGCCAAATCAGGATATACCACGATAGACGCCAAGGCAATTAATATCCATGGCCAAGGTCTTAAGGCGTAATGAGTAATGTTGAAAAGCAGTGTTGCGGAAACTGCATTCTTTTCATTTTTGGCTGAGAGCATTCGCTGTGCGATATAGCCACCGCCACCAGGTTCGGAACCAGGATACCAAACACTCCACCATTGTACGGCTATGGGTATAACTAAGAGTGAAATAAACAATTCGCGATCGCTGATATCTGGGATTAAGCTCAGTTTACTGGCAATCTCAGGCCTTTCAATCAAGGCGGTAAGTCCGCCAATCTCGGGTAGGTTTATGATATAAATAGCAGCGGCTATAGAACCTACCATGGCTACTATGAACTGTAAGAAGTCAGTTAAAATCACACCTCTAAGCCCACCTAAGGAACTATAGGCTACTGTGATAAGTGAGGCATAAACCACAGTTTTCCATGGCTCAAGATCAAACATGACCTCGCCAATCTTAATGGCAGCCAGACAAACGGATGCCATAATCATGATATTGAAAAATACGCCTAAGTAAATGGCCCTGAACCCTCTTAAAAAGGCAGCTTCTTTGCCGCTATATCTTTTTTCGTAGAACTCGAGATCAGTAAGTACCCCTGATTTTCTCCATAATTTGGCGTAAACAAATACAGTCAGCATTCCTGTGATAAGAAATGCCCACCAGACCCAGTTTCCTGCCACTCCATTCTGCCTTACAATATCAGAAACCAGGTTGGGAGTATCTGCTGAGAATGTGGTAGCTACCATGGAAATACCTAATAGCCACCAAGGCATATTTCTGCCAGATAGAAAAAATTCCTTGGAGCTTGATCCTGCCTTTTTCGAGACTAAGACCCCAATCACAAGGAAGACCACAAAAAATATGATAATGATGGCCAAATCTAGAGAGGAGAGGTTCATATTTAATCTAAGGTTAGATTGACTGGCAAAAAGTTTTTCGTCAACTTCGAGTCAACAATATAGAAAGATTTTTAAGAGGAAATTATGGATTTGACGTTGGTGGTTTTGGCGGCTGGTATGGGAAGTCGTTACGGTGGAAATAAGCAATTAGATGGTATTGGGCCAAATGGTGAGATTATTATGGATTATTCAATTCATGATGCCATCAAAGCAGGTTTTACGAAAGTGGTTTTTATCATCAGAACAGATTTAAAAGATGCTTTCGAGGAACACTATGCCGATCGCTTCAAAGGCAAGATCAAAATGGAATATGCTTTCCAGAACGAATACAATGAGCATACAGCAGCCTATGTTGAAATGCGTAAGAAGCCATGGGGTACTACACACGCGATATTGGCGGCTAAGCATTTAATTAATGAACCTTTCTTGGTGATTAATGCAGATGATTACTATGGTACCGAATCCTTTGGAGAAGCCGTAGAAGCTATCAAAGGACTAAAGGACAACGAGCACTTGATCATGGGCTACGGCTTAGTCAATACACTTTCAGACCATGGTACAGTGAATAGAGGAGTATGTGAAGTTGACGAGTATATGAACCTTACGGGCATTAAAGAAACCCTAGCTATCGGTAAAGATGGAGATGAAATTTCTTACGAAGAGGACGGGCAGCGACACACCTTAGATCCAAACACCTACGTTTCAATGAATTTTTGGGGATTCCCTGCATCAGTTTTACCCCTTTTTGAAGAGAAATTCATTGACTTTGTAAAAGCAAATAATGAAGATCCTAAGGCAGAATGCTTTATCCCAGTGGAGGTAGATAACTTGATGAAAGAAGGAAAAGCGACTGTCAAGGTTGTGCCAACATCGGCCTCTTGGTTAGGCGTCACTTATCAGGAAGACAAACCACATGTGGTGAATGGTATTAATCAGATGATTGCGGATGGAGTTTACCCAGAAGAAGTAAAATAATGGAGGCCGTAAGAAAGGCACTTCAAGCATACAATATTAAAGGAGCAGTCGATAAGATTGCTCTTTTTGGTTCTGGGCATATCAACGATACCTATCTAATAGAGGCCGGGAAAGAAGAATATCTGCTACAGAAGCTGAATCAAAACGTTTTCCAATATCCTGAGCGAATTGAGAACAACTTAAGGGCATTATTAGAAAAAGAGTCTGATCTTTTTGTTAAACATTATCAGACAAGTGCGAATACCTATCATCATCACAATGACAATGGTATTTGGAGGTTGACCAACTTTGTGAGCGCTGGCTATGCACCTCAGACAGCCAATAAGCTCCATGAGGTGGCTGAGGCAGCCAAGGGTTATGGTCGCTTCACAACTTTTGCCGATGGGCTTGATAAGGAAAAGTTTACAGAAACTATTCCTAAGTTTCACAACTTGGCATGGAGGCTCGAGCAACTTAACGATGCGATTAAAGATGATTTGGCCAATAGGTCAAAGTCTGCAAAAAACCTGATCAATACTACCAATGATTTTAGATGGATATCGGAAAAGCTAAGGACACTATTTTCAGAGGGCCTGCCGACCAGGGTGTGTCATAATGATACTAAGCTAGACAATTGCCTATTGGCCAAATTAGAATCCACTTTTTGCAATATCATTGATTTGGATACGCTAGGGCCTGGTTCAGTACTTTATGATTTTGGTGATTTAATGAGAACAACACTTTCTCCAACTGCCGAGAATGAGTTGGACGAATCGAAAATTGAGATAAGATCAGATTATTTAGCAGCACTACAAGATGGCTTCTCGTCAACTTGTAATTCAGTTTTGGCCCCATTAGAAAAGGAAAACCTGTTATTCGGGGGCCTCTATATGACCTACATAATGGCAGTTCGTTTTTTAACGGACTATTTAAATGGAGACGCTTACTATAAAATATCATTCGAAAATGAGAATTTTGTCAGAGCAAGAAACCAATTGAGGCTGCTAGAATTAATGAGTGGGTTATGAGTGAAAAAACTGCTGCATATTGGATTGAGAAACTCGGTCTTGAGT
>DLQN01000056.1 GCA_002477595.1 Roseivirga sp. UBA7431 | reverse complement strand
GAGCTTGCCGAAGGAACTTGGTCGTAAAGCAGAAGACCTTTCGGCAGGCTCAAGGTAAAAATAGAGTAGTGGAAAGCTATTTCTATGTTTTTCTATCCCGAGCTTGGCTGAGGGAACTCCATCCGATGAAGTGGTAAACACTATAAATTCAACTGATAACTAGTACTTCTACCACCTTCTTCTGACTTAACCAACACGTCTTTCTTCAAGAGGTCATTGATATCTCTACCTGCAGTATCTTGGGAACACTTGCACATTTTTGCCCATTTGGACGAGGTCAGTTTACCCAAAAAACCATCAAAGAGCTTATTGACCATCTTAGATTGGCGTTCGTTGAAGGGTGTGCTTGCATGCAGCTCCCAAAACTTTGCTTTGCCTACTGTAGTCTGCAATAAGTTTTCACTCTCTGTAACCGCCTTTTCCAGACAATTCATAAACCACATGAGCCAGTCAGTAATGTCCGAACTACCTTTTTGAGTTTGCTCCAATATCTGGTAATACTGTTGTCTTTGATTTCTGATTTCGGTAGACATGCTGTAAAATCTTTGACTGCTAGCATCCGCTCTTGCTAATAGTAAGTCACCTATAGCCCTCGCCATCCTTCCGTTTCCATCATCGAATGGGTGAATGGTGACAAACCAAAGGTGGGCAATAGCCGCTTTCAATACAGGATCGTATGGGCTCGAGGCATTTAGCCAATCCATAAAATTGGTCATCTCAGCGTCAAGTCGTTCTGAAGCAGGTGCCTCAAAGTGAACTTTCTCTCTACCTAACGGCCCTGACACTACCTGCAGTGGATCGTCTGAAGAATTGTCTCGCCATCGACCTACTACAATCGGAAGCCCTCCAGATTTTCCTGTGGGAAACAACAATTTATGCCAACCAAACAGTCTTGGTCTTGTAAGCTTCTTTTGGTGATTTTGAGTAGCATCGATTGTCATTTCGACTACTCCATCTACATGTCTGTCAGATGGAACAAGTCCTGCGATGTCAAGCCCAAGTTTCCTCGCAATTGACGAGCGTACTTGATCTCTGTCCAGTAATTCGCCTTCTATTTCGCTGGATTTCGTTACATCCGATGTCAGCGTGTTGAGGCCTGCCTCTATTTTTAGAGCAAAGCCTAACCCTTCCATTTTACCCAGTAGATACCCTTGCTTGTTCCTAACCTGAACAAGCCTTTCCAATACTTGAGCTTTATCCCAAGTAAAATCAGGCCAACCTTTTAGCTGATGGATATACCTCATATTCTCCGCAAAATATGCGGTAAATATAAATATTATTCTCCGCAAATAGAAACTATTCTCTTTGTTTTATGCGGAGATTAGGGGGATTATTCTCCTCATAAAACAAAAAAGGGCTCAAAAGAGCCCTCCTCGTTATCCTGAATTTGCTTCAGGATTTATATCCATATGAAACTTACAACGCCTCTACTTTCTCAATATTCACAAACTCAACTTCTCGATCTTGATTCAATTCAACACTGACCACAGCATCTTTACTGATTTCTCCTGAGAGAATTAGCTTAGAAAGCTCGTTCAATACTTTTCGTTGAATCACTCTTTTCAATGGCCTTGCTCCAAATTGCGGATCGTAACCGAGCTCTCCTATATAATCTAGTACGTCATCAGTTGCCTCAATCTCAATGCCGTTTTCTTTTAGGCTCTTTTGGATTAAGCCAAACTGAATCGCCACAATCTGTCGGATATTATCCTTGTTGAGTGGCAAAAACATGATGGTTTCATCAATCCTATTCAAGAACTCTGGTCGCACTGATTTCTTCAACAGATCAAACACCTGACTCTTTGTTTGTTCAATCAACTCAAGGACATTGTCCTTGTTGATTTTCTCAAAGTTCTCTTGAATCAAATGCGATCCAGTATTACTAGTCATAATGATGATGGTATTCTTAAAGTTGGCGACACGTCCTTTGTTGTCTGTCAACCTTCCTTCATCTAACACTTGCAAGAGCACATTAAATACATCAGGATGCGCTTTCTCGATCTCGTCTAACAGAATTACAGCGTATGGCTTTCTTCGAACCGCTTCAGTGAGCTGTCCGCCTTCATCATAACCTACATAGCCCGGAGGTGCTCCAATAAGTCTACTCACCGCATGTCGTTCTTGATATTCTGACATATCGATCCGCACCATATTGTTCTCGTCATTGAATAGGTACTCGGCTAGTGCCTTCGCAAGCTCGGTTTTACCCACTCCTGTTGTTCCTAGGAAAATGAAAGAACCAATTGGCCTCTTCGGATCTTGTAAGCCTGCGCGACTTCTTCTTACTGCATCAGAGAGTGCTGATATAGCCTCTTGCTGACCAGCCACCCTTTTTCCGAGTTCTTCTTCAAGATGAAGTAATTTCTCTCTTTCAGATTGCAGCATTTTTGAGACTGGAATACCCGTCCACTTTGCAACAACTTCTCCTATATCTTCGGCATCAACTTCTTCTTTCAGGAGCGTACTACCAACTTGCATTTCTTGCATCTTGGTTTTATACTTTTCCAGCTTCTTCTCTGATTCAGTAATCTTTCCATACCTGATTTCAGCAACCAAACCGAAGTCACCTTCGCGTTCCGCTTTTTCAGCCTCCATTTTGTAGCGATCGATGTTCTCCTTTTCAGATCTGATTCCAACGATTACTGCTTTCTCATTCTCCCACTTAGCTTTTAGCCCATCGCGTTTTTCCGATAGTTCTGCAATCTCTTTCGAGAGCACAACTTCTTTATCCTTGTTCTTTTCTCTTCGGATCGCTTCTCTTTCAATTTCTAGCTGCATGATTTTACGATTCATCTCATCCAACTCTTGTGGTAGTGAATCAATCTCAATCCTCAACTTTGCAGCAGCTTCATCCATTAAGTCAATCGCTTTATCTGGTAAAAATCGATCGGAAATGTACCTGCTAGATAATTCAACAGCTGCGATAACAGCATCATCCTGAATCCGCACTCCGTGGTGGACTTCGTACTTTTCTTTAATCCCTCTAAGAATAGAAATGGCATCTTCCTGACTCGGCTCATCCACTGTAACTGTTTGGAATCTACGCTCCAAGGCTTTGTCTTTTTCAATATGCTTTTGGTATTCTTGAAGTGTTGTCGCACCGATCGCATGGAGTTCTCCTCTTGCTAGCGCGGGTTTCAAAAGATTAGCCGCATCCATCGCGCCATCTCCTCCACCAGCACCAATTAGGGTATGAATCTCATCGATGAACAGGACGATCTCTCCATCAGAGTCCTGAACTTCTTTGATCACTGCCTTAAGTCTTTCTTCGAATTCGCCTTTGAATTTGGCTCCTGCTACTAAAAGCCCCATATCTAGAGAGATGAGCGTCTTAGATTTCAGGTTCTCTGGCACGTCACCATCCACGATTCGCTGTGCCATACCTTCCACTATGGCAGTTTTACCAACACCTGGTTCACCAATGAGCATTGGGTTGTTCTTCGTTCTTCGGGATAAAA
>DLQN01000104.1 GCA_002477595.1 Roseivirga sp. UBA7431 | reverse complement strand
CTCCATTATTGCCTACTTAGGCGTAGCAATAGGCTATATCAATGTACTTTGGCTCTACCCCTATTTTCTTTCCATCGAACAAGTAGGACTTTTTAGACTTATTCAAAGCTCTGCCTATCTTTTGGCCACTTTTGGACAAATTGGTTTAGGGCAAAGTCTAGTGAAATTCTTCCCAGAACAAAAGGAAAACAAGGGCTTCCTATCTTCCATTCTCATAGGTGGAGTTCTTGGATTCGTATTACTTTGTGTATCGGCTTTAGTATTTCGAGAATCAATTGTCAGTTACTTCTCAAAAGAGTCTGCATTATTTGTTGACTATTTTCAAGTAACCCTTCTTGTGTCCTTTCTAATCATTCAGTTTCAAATTCTGGAAGCTTTTTCGAGAAGCTTACTTAGAATTGTGATACCAAATTTGCTAAGAGATATTGGCCTTCGGGTTTTAACAACACTGGCACTGATACTTTATGGCTTTGAATTCATCTCCTTTCAATCCCTCATCTATTCCCTACTTGGTGTCTATGGGCTGGTGTTTATAGGTCTGGCAGTGCACTTACGAATTCAAGGGTACCTACCGCTCAAAGTGAGCTTCGGTTTCTTGAAAAAAGGAGTTTGGAAACGCATTTTAACCTTTGGCCTTTACTCTCTAATTGGCGCAGGCGGAACTCAAATCATACTACAAATAGATAGTATAATGATCAGTGGAGCACTGGGCCTTGAAGCCACTGGAGTTTATACAATTGCCTTCTTCATTGGAGTCGTCATTGAAATGCCTAAAAGAGCCATTACTCAGATAAGCTCAGCCTTACTAGCACAGGCATTTAATAAAGGGGATATGGCGGCTGTCAAAAAGCTTTATCAACAAACTTCTATTAACCAGATGATCATTGGCTCATTGCTGTTGATTGGCATCTGGGCAAACCTCGATAGTATCTACAGCTTTATACCTAACAATGAAGCTTATCTAAATGGATTTAACGTTGTCCTTTTCATTGCACTGGGCAAACTCAGTGACATGGCTTTTGGTACCAATGGCGAGATCATTGTAATGTCGAAGTATTATCGATTCAATGTGCTTGCCGTTTCCTTACTTGCCGTTTTGACTATTGTATTGAATCTAATTCTGATACCGAAATATGGCATTGAAGGCGCTGCAGTGGCATCATTTATTTCGATGCTAATTTTTAATATTCTAAAATTTGGATTCGTTTGGTCAAAGTTCAAAATTCAACCCTTTACACTTTCGACCACTAAATTCATACTCATTGCGGGCCTTACGCTTGTAGTCAATTATGCCATCCCAAAACTCGATAATATCTACCTAGACTTACTAATTCGTTCTTCAACGATAACAGCCGTTTTAATAGGTTTAACATATACCCTAAAGATCTCCACAGAACTAAATCAAGTATTAGAAAATGGTTTTAGTAGAATTCGTGGCTCAAAGTGACAGCAGCCAGTCTGACAATTCTTTAGTCAAGTTTTTGCGGTCATACTTTTCAACATCATTGAACTGCCACTTACCTCCCCCTGACTTCCAAGCTTCGTACTCCTGAAGAATAAACGTCTTTAAGTCCTCATTCGAATCATATTGAAACGATTGGCCAGCTGAACAATCAGCTATTATCTTCGAAATGTCATTGCCTTCTTTACCGATGGCTAGGATTGGGCGCTTCGCACCTAGGTACTCAAACAATTTCCCTGGTAGCTGAGATGTGGCGCCAGAATCATTGGTCTGCAATAACAACAACAGGTTACTGAATGAATACTCTTGATAAACTTGGTCATGAGTGACAGATGACTGTGTCACGAGTTTCTCTGCAAGTCTTTTATGACTAGAGATAGAAGCTTCAACTTCCGAGCTCATAATACCCGTTAGGCGGAGTTCTAATGCACTATAAAAATCATCGTTACTGCACAAATCATTTAGAATCCGCCAAAGGTTTTCAGGGTTACGATGCTTACTCAACATTCCTAAGTGAGTGACTACAAACTTGGCTCCATTAGCCTTAATTGGCTCCGTATTTATGTCAGATGCATCAAAACCATTGGTCACAAAGTGTGTCTTTCTGGCGCCCAAGGCCTTAAACTCTTCAGCAGCAGTGGGACCTGTAGCGAGTATAGCATCCGCCATTCTGAGAACCTCTTGCTCCAATTTCACATGCTTCTTCCAAATAAAGGAAGATATCTTCATGCGCTTGAGAATATCCCACTGAGACCATGGATCTCTAAAGTCAGCCACCCAAGTGATAGCAGGATTCTTAAGTTTTAGTCGTTTTCCGATTAAGTGTACACTATGAGGAGGTCCAGTCGTGACAACATGCTTAATATCGTTAGACTCAAGAATGGACATTAAATAATCGGCAGAAGGCTTAACCCAAAATATCTTTGGATCTGGTACAAAAAAATTACCTCTCACCCATATCGAAAGCTTTTTGAAAAACCCTCCACTTCCAGACTCCAAAACTTGCCCTTGCTTGAGCTCTTTCTTTCCTGTTAATCTTTTAAAAAGTCCATAAGGCTCCCAGATGGGGAACTTCAAAACTTCTATAGATGGATGAATGTCCTTTTCTAAAGAGTGATCCTTTTGATCGAAATCTGGATTTTCAGGTATAAAGACAATCGGGTCCCAACCATATTCTGGGAGATACTTGGTGAATTTCAACCAACGTTGAACTCCTGCCCCACCGCTTGGTGGCCAATAGTAGGTTATTATGAGAATAGGCTTACGTTTGTCTTCCACTTTGTACATCAAAGATTGGTCATTATTGCAGTTCGGCAAAATGCCATTTGCAATTATTAGTAAAAAAAATTTACTTCGGCCTCACTTTAGGTTAAACTCAAGTCCAGTTTCTATGGGATATATTCCAACTTTCGTTGCATTACTCGGTCTAGTATTGCTTTACACTGTTTATACCTACAACCTTATCAAGCCTAGAA
>DLQN01000115.1 GCA_002477595.1 Roseivirga sp. UBA7431 | reverse complement strand
GTCATTTACTATCAAGGCATCTGATACACCATGGCGTTGATGTGCATTCCGGCTCCTACAGAAGCAAAGATGATATTGTCACCTGAGTTTAATTTATGCCCCTCTAACTTCCCTTTTAAGATCATATCCAGCATGGTAGGTATAGTGGCAACTGAGCTATTACCTAAGGTTTGAATGGTCATAGGCATCAGCGCTTTAGAGTCTCCCATGGTGCCATACAATTTGAATAGCTTATGAAGAATAGCTTCGTCCATTTTTTCATTTGCCTGATGGATTAATATCTTGTTGATATCCTTTAATTCAAGGCCTGCCTTTTCTATAGCACACTTCATAGCCTCGGCCACATTTGTCAAAGCATACTCATAAATCTTTCGCCCTTTCATTTTAATATAGCTTCCGCCATGATCATTGAGAGACTCATTAAATGACGGTCCCATTGCCAAGTAACAAAGCTCTTCGTTTGCATCCGTTCTAGAGCATTGGGATATATAACCCCCCTTTGCTGTTTCAGAAGCCGAGAAGATTGTAGCACCAGCACCATCAGCAAAAATCATCGAATCTCGATCATGCGGATCGACTGTTTGGCTCAAGGTTTCTCCTCCTATCACCATCACATTTTTTGCATCACCACATCTAATCATCTGGGTAGCTTGGATAGCGCCTTGTACCCAGCCTGGACAACCAAAAATAATGTCATAACAAGTGGTAGAAGCATTGGTGATTCCCAAGTGTCCTTTCACCCTGGCAGCCAGACTTGGCATCATGTCGATGCGATTGTTGTCCTTTTGCATATCGCCAAAATTGTGGGCGAAAATGATATAATCTAGGTCGTTAGCATCGATATTACTGTCTTCAATGGCATTCTTTGCTGCAATTGCTCCTAAATCAGAAGCTTTTTGCCCTGGTTCGGCATAGCGCCTCTCTTTAATACCTGTGATCTTCTCGAATTTTCGAATGATCACATCATTTGGATCTGGAAATCGCTCCCCATTTTCTTGGAAAAACTCGGCTTCTAAAAAGTCCTCATTTTTTACTATGCGTGTTGGAATGCAACTTCCCACCCCACTTATTATTACACTTGGCATACCCATTATTAATGCTTTTTCACCGCATCCCAACAAGCTTCCGCAGCTTGTTCAATACGCGCTTCTGTTAAAGTTTGATTATGGTCTATATGTAGTTTAGACAGCGATACAATTGGGCCATACAATAGAGAAACTATCGTATAGAGCGGCAAATCTTTCATCTCACCTGCCCGTTTTGATTCAATAAAGAAAGACATGATTGGTGCCAGAATAATGAAACTTTCCTCCCGAGTTACATTGCTCATAAAAGGCGCATATCTATACTGCTCTACAAACTGAAATGCTTTTGGATGAGCAATACAATAATTAATCAAGTTCATCCAAAGGTGCTTAAATCGCTCCTTATAAGAACCCTCTTCTCTATATCCATCGAGCATTGCTTTGATTACTCGTTTTTTGATTGAAGTAAAAAGCTCATTGATCAGCTGCTCCTTATTTTCAAAGTAGCGATAAATTGTACCTGCCCCAACACCTGCTCGCTGAGCGATCATAGAGATTGGAGTACCATGAAATCCATGCTCGCAAAGTAAGTCTAGCGTAGCCTCCATAATGGCTACTTTCTTATCAATAGTCTTATTTTCAATCATATTTTGTACGGAATGAACGTTCATTCCGCAGCAAAGTAAGAGACATTTTAACTCCCTTTCAAGAAATTTCAACTGTTTTTAAACCAAGCGAGTATTGACGATTCTTTTGGCGGACGAAGAGTTTTCGCCTATTTTTGTCTACTCTTTGAAAAATACTGGAGGATAACACTATCATATGTCTTGGTTTGAGCGAAAAATAAAAGGAATTACTACCCCTACCGATCAGAAGAAAGACGCTCCTGATGGCTTATGGTTCAAAACCCCTGGTGGTACCATCGTACATACCCGTGAATTGAAAAATAATGCCTACGTGAGTCCTGAAGACGGTTTCCACGTGCGAATAGGTTCTAAGGAGTATTTCGAAATACTCTTTGACGATAACAAGTTCACGGAATTAGATGCAGATATGACTTCAGGAGATCCATTGAAGTTCGTTGATAGCAAGCCTTACCCTAAAAGAATCATAGCTACCCAAGCAAAGACTAACCTCAAAGACGCTGCAAGGACTGCGCATGGCAAAATGAATGGGCTTGACTTAGTCATTTGCTGCATGGACTTCGCCTTCATTGGTGGATCAATGGGATCAGTAGTAGGAGAAAAGATTGCAAGAGGCATTGACTACTCCCTAAAACACAAAATTCCTTTCTTGATGATTTCTAAGTCGGGCGGTGCCCGTATGATGGAAGCTGGCTATTCTCTAATGCAGATGGCTAAGACTTCTGCCAAACTTGCGTTACTTTCTGAAGCACGCATCCCTTATATATCACTACTGACCGATCCAACTACTGGTGGAGTTACGGCATCTTATGCAATGTTAGGAGACTTTAATATTGCTGAACCAGGCGCACTGATTGGCTTTGCCGGACCACGTATTATTAGAGATACAGTAGGTAAAGATTTACCCAAGGGTTTCCAAAGCTCCGAATTTGTGTTAGAACATGGCTTCCTTGATTTTATAGTGGATAGACGTGATTTAAAGAAGCAATTGAACACCATACTGAGAATGCTTCAGTAAGGAAATAGCATATTTTCTTAAAATATTTTTGAAACATCATTTCATGCTGCTACGTTTGCAGCATCAAGTCATTCTATTTCGACATATCGGAAAAGAAGCGATTTATAAAGAAGCGTGGAGAGACTGGCTCTTTGAAGCGCTAGCAACCATTCCGAAAGCCTTCGGAAAAGGTGCTAAATCCAGATCCCAAAGGATATCGAGTGATATTCGGGAGAATATAAATTGGTAAGTATGCGTAATCCATCTATTCTAATTTCATTGCATTTAATGCGTTCCGTAAAACTGACGTGCTGCAATATCGTGTGTTCGATTAGGGAAGTCCTTTCTTAATCCGTCAACTCATTTTCCCATTTTTAAAGTCCTCTATGTTGAAAAACACTAAGAAAGCCCATAAAGGGTCTAATTCATTTGAGCAGCCACAAGCTAAATACCTCTTTCACAAAGCTCCATTTTTTCTGGAAAACGGCTCTGAATTGCCTGAGCTAAGAATCGCCTATCACACTTTTGGGCGATTAAATAAAGACCAAAGTAATGTAGTCTGGGTATTTCATGCGCTGACAGCTAATTCCAACCCCTTAGAATGGTGGCCTGGGCTCGTTGGCGAAAACCACCTGATCAATCCAGAGGATCATTTCATTGTTTGTGCAAACATCCTAGGTTCTTGCTATGGAAGCACTGGTCCAAAAGACTTTGATATTCGCAACGGAGAACGATACCTGAGAAATTTTCCAAATCTCACAATACGTGATATGATTCAAGCGCACCGTCTATTGCAAAAACATTTAGGCATTGAGCGCATTTACCTTGGTATCGGTGGCTCTATGGGCGGCCAGCAAGCATTGGAATGGGCGACTGAAGACCCATATTTGTTTGAAAACCTCGCGCTTATCGCCACATCAGCCAAGAGTTCACCTTGGGGAATAGCAATTCGAGCGGCCCAGCGAATGGCCATCGAAGCCGATCCTTCTTTCTATTCATCATCTCCTAAAGGCGGTTGGAAAGGCCTAGAAGCAGCGAGAGCCATGGCCATGATTTCTTATCGAAACCATACCACCTTCAACGAAGCGCAACAAGACCCAGAAGGTCAGTTGGATGATTTTAGTGCCGATAGTTATCAGCGCTACCAAGGAGAAAAACTTGGTAAGCGCTTCGATGCCAGAACTTATTACACTTTGAACAAAGCCATGGACACCCATGATGTAGGAAGAAATCGAAATGGTGTAGAAAAAGCCCTCCAATTGATTCGCGCCAAAGTTCAGGTCATAGGAATTCAAGGAGACTTATTATTCACCGAAGACGAGCAACGTCAAATGGCTGAGCATATTCCGAACGCCAAGCTCGATTTCGTGGCTTCTACATACGGTCACGATGGCTTCTTAGTAGAAGCACGAAGTATTAGCAACATCCTTCAACACTTTTTAAACAAACACACATGAAAAACATCAAAATAGGACTCTTTGGCTTTGGCTGTGTCGGACAAGGACTTTATGAAACACTCAACAACTCCAAGAATTTTTCTGGAGAGATCAAGAAGATCTGTATTAAAAACCCAGACAAGGCTAGAAGGCTCGACCCAAAACTATTTACAACGCAAGCAGCCTCATTATTGAATGATCCTGAAATCGATGTGATTGTCGAACTGATAGATGATGCAGATGCTGCTCTCGAAATAGTAACCAAAGCCTTGGAAAACGGTAAATCAGTGGTAACCGCCAATAAGAAAATGGTAGCAGAACATCTTTCAGAATTGGTAAACCTTCAAGCCAGCACAGGTCAAGCATTACTCTATGAAGGTGCCGTCTGCGGTAGTATTCCGATCATCAGAACTTTAGAAGAATATTTCGGCCATGAACCCCTGAATGAAGTCAAGGGAATCTTCAATGGGTCTACTAATTATATTTTAACGAAAGTATTTGAAGAAAACCTAAGCTATGAGGCCGCTTTGCTTCAAGCACAAGCATTAGGTTTTGCCGAGTCAGACCCGACCCTTGACGTGAAAGGTTTCGATGCAAAATATAAATTAAGCATACTCTTAACACATGCCTTCGGCATACACGTAGCGCCAAACCGAATTGTCAACCTAGGCATCGACCATTTGAAAGCTTCTGATTTGGAGTATGCGAGAGAAAAGCGATTAAGCATAAAGCTCATCGCCCAGGCCAAGCGCATTGAAGATACAGTTTATGCTTTTGTAATGCCCCAATTTATCAAGTCGGACCATACCCTTACTTCCGTAAAGAATGAGTTCAATGCCGTCATCATCAATGGTGAGTTCTGCGATGATCAATTATTCATTGGAAAAGGGGCCGGTAGTTTACCAACAGGTGCCGCGGTATTATCTGATATATCAGCTCTGAGTTATAATTACCGCTACGAATACAAGAAACATTATAATCTCGGAAAGCTTCCTTTTAGCAATGACTCACTTCTCGAGGTTTATGTGAGCTTCGAGAATCCGCATGAGATTAACCTGGAAGATTTTGAGAGCATTCAGCACAAATATTTCAGCTTTGATCACAGTTATGTGATAGGAAAAATGTGCATCAACAACCTTTTAGATGAAAAATGGCTGAACAATCCTAAAAACAATATTGTTCTATGCGCAATCGGCACCGAAAACATCCTAGGAAGTCTCTGTGTCAAAGGGCTAAATGCAGAAATCGAGGAGTTGAAAAGAGGGCAGCAATTGCTACAAAAAATTATCGTTTAATGGTGATTTCGGCTTTGTATCTTTTTTCTAAATCACCTACTGATTTAAGCTTTTAGTCAATATATTTGTACCCCTGGCAAATAGGTCAGTTAGATTCAAATTATTGATTTAAAATCGATTAATAGATGTCATCTATCATTATTACATCCATCGTTGCGTTCTCAGCAGTCATCCTGTTATTAGTGTTGATATTGCTCTACGCACAATCAAAATTAGTTCAATCCGGTGATGTTAAAATCATCGTTAACGGAGACGAAGCTAATCCAATCATAGCAGCCGCAGGTTCTACTTTGTTGAACACACTTTCTAGTAAGAAAATATTCTTACCATCCGCTTGTGGTGGCGGTGGTACTTGCGCCATGTGTAAGTGTACCATCAACGAAGGAGGAGGAGACGTTCTTCCTACTGAAGTGGGTCACTTGAGCCGTGCAGAGCAAAAAGAAGGCGTTCGCCTTACTTGCCAAGTAAAAGTAAAGAATGACATGCGTATCCACATTCCAGAAGAAATCTTCGGTATTAAGAAATGGGAATGTGAAGTAGTTTCTAACTACAACGTAGCATCGTTTATTAAAGAATTTGTAGTAAGACTTCCTGAAGGTGAAACTTTAGATTTCGAAGCAGGTGGATATATCCAAGTGGATGTACCGCCAGTAGTTTGTGACTTTAAAGACATGAACATTGAGCCGCTTCCAGATGATCCAGGTGGACCAGACAAATTCAAAGAAGATTGGGATAAGTTCGGCCTTTGGGACCTGCAAATGGTAAACAAGGAAGAAATATTCCGAGCTTACTCAATGGCCAATCATCCTGCAGAAGGGAACATTGTGATATTGAATATTCGTATCGCGACACCACCTTGGGACAGAGCAAATAACAAATGGATGGGTGTTAATCCTGGTATTTGTTCATCATACGTATTTACAAGAAATCCAGGTGATAAAGTAACTATCTCAGGTCCTTATGGTGAATTCTTCATCAAGCCGACTGAAGAAGAAATGCTATACATCGGTGGAGGTGCTGGAATGGCGCCTATGAGATCTCATTTATTCCACCTTTTCCACACATTGAAAACAGGAAGAAAAGTTTCTTACTGGTATGGTGGACGATCTAAGAGAGAGCTTTTCTATCTAGAAGACTTCAGACAGATTGAAAGAGAGTTTCCAAACTTCAAATTCCACCTTGTGCTTTCTGAGCCAGTACCAGAGGACAATTGGATAGAGAAAAAAGTAATGACGGACGAAGGAGATGGTTTCGTAGGTTTTGTACACCAAGCCGTAATCGACCATTACTTAAGCAAGCATGATGCTCCTGAGGAAATTGAATTCTACTTCTGTGGTCCTCCAATGATGAATGCTGCAGTACTCAAGATGTGTGAAGATTGGGGGGTGCCTGACGAGAATGTCGCGTTTGACGACTTCGGAGGATAAACCACCTGCATCAGAAAAATATAAAGCCATCTCGATATTTCGGGATGGCTTTTTTATTTGGCTCTCATAATCTACTATCTTTATTTGAGCATCTATCTTACCCTATGAACCTCAAACTTTTTTTCACTCCCCTTTCCACCGATTACGATTTACCTGCAAATGCCTTCGGCCAAAGCATTAAGCATTTGCAAGACAAAGACTTCGATATTTCCAAAATGGACGTGGCCATTATTGGGATCAATTCCAGAGGTGAGGCTGATCTGATTCGAGCGAAACTCTTTGCCCTAAAACGGAGTACTGCAGCTTACCGTATGGCCGATTTGGGAAACATCCAAACTGGAAGTGATGGAGAGCAAACACAAGCTAGAATACGTGAGATTTGTGAGTTCTTGATAACTCAACGTGTCATCCCTATTCTAGTGGGAGGAAATCAAGACTTAGCGCTTGGACAATTTAAAGCTTATGAAACTGCCAATAAGCTGATTTCTGTAGCCAATGTAGATGCATTTATGGACATGGAAGAAGAGGCCGAATCTTCGGCAAACTTCTTGAATACGCTACTACTGCATCAACCAAACTTCTTACTGAATTATAGCCACCTCGCCCATCAGACTTACCTTATTGATGCGGCCATGCTGAAAGCCCTTGACAAGCTCTATTTCGAGTCGCTAAGACTAGGTGAGATAAGATATGATATCAAACAAGCCGAACCCTTGATTCGTATGGCAGACATGCTGACTTTCGATATTTCGGCTATTCGCTCTTCTGATGCGCCAGGCAACCCAAAGGCCCAACCATTTGGTCTTACCGGAGAGGAGGCTTGTCAACTAAGCTGGTATGCCGGCATCAATGAAAAGATGACGTCAGTAGGCTTTCATGAATATTATCCATCGTTGGATGACGATGCTTTAAAAACTGCCTCTGTTATGGCCACAATGATCTGGTACTTTATTGAAGGTTATTACAATAGAAGAGATACGGGCCAGTTCAACTCGGACAACTACAGCAAATACACCGTTAGTTTTGAAGGGACTGAAGAGACGATGACTTTCTACAAAAGCAATCTCTCAGAAAAGTGGTGGATGCTTGTGAATTATGGTGAGCAAATGATGGATAGAGCTTACATCCCTTGTAGTTATGAAGACTATAAAGGCGCCACACATGGAGATTTTCCTGAAAGGTGGATCAAGGCACAAGGCAAGCTTATTTAACCTAGGTTTAATACACTCCTTAAAACGAAAAACCCCGATTCCATCTGAATCCGGGGTTAATACTGGGTCATTAAAATAAAAATGATCTTAAGCACTTTTTCTCTTAGATGACTAACAATAAAATATCGACTATGAAATCGATACTAATAATACTCGTCATACTAAGCCGACCCTACTCGTGTAAGATGAAGTCAACAAATTGCTTCCAATCAAATTATGAGTATTAAACGATTATTGTTTAAAAGGGAACACTGAAAAAGTGGTGGCACCAAAATTATTTTTTTGAAATCTCGCGAGGCAATATGCTTCAAACTCAGTGTCGAAATTAACCCTACCTCCCTGTGCTTGTTTTGGGTACGGACTGTTCTTATCGAAGAAGTAAACCTTAGTAGTTCCAAGTTTACTATATGGCATTAAACCTGAGTAACGCTCCATTTCTTGCCAAAGCGTATCTGTCGTGGTGACAATATAAACTCGCTCTACTGGGCCCGTATTATTCTCGTTCCGATAGAGGCCTACCTCTTCAAAATTCGAAGTAAAATCATTAAGGCCAGGTTGAGAAAAAGAATTCCAGAGGATTGCGATAAAACAAGCTACGGGGATTATTAGCAACCATCGTTTATTTTTTCTCATATCAAACCTCTCGATTTAAGCTCGAGGTACTTGTTGATAGTATTAACGCTCAATTCTTTCGGTTGTGTTAAAATCGTATGAATACCATTCGCTTGAAGTTCCTTTACAATTAACTTCTTTTCAAAAGCCAATTGCTCAGCAATGCCTTTGGTATAGACCTCCTCTAAATCTTCTGCTTTCCTATGTATCACTTTTTCGACTTCCGTATTTTGGAAGAAAATGCATACTAGTAAATGTTGCTGTTTGATTCTTTTCAGAAAAGGCAACTGTCTTTTTAAGGCAGAAAGAGATTCAAAATTTGTGTAAAGTAAAACAAGTGATCGTTGTGTCACCTTCCGCTTCAGCGCGATGTAAAGCTTAGAGTAGTCTGATTCCTTATAGCCAGTTTTCTGCTTGTAGAGGTGCTCTAAAATCAGGTTTAACTGCATGTTCCGAGACGAGGCTGGCAGTATAGAATTTACTTTCTGCTGAAAAGTAACAATCCCCGCTTTATCCCCCTTTTTCAAGGCAATATTAGAGATCACTAAACTCGAATTGATCGCATAGTCCAAGAGGCTCAAACCCTCAAAAGGCATTTGCATCACTCTACCTTTATCAATAACAGAGTATACTTGCTGCGAACGCTCGTCTTGGTATTGATTGACCATCAGATGCCCTCTTCTGGCAGTAGCTTTCCAGTTGACCTTACGGTAGTCATCGCCAGAAACATAATTTTTGATCTGCTCAAACTCCATGTTATTCCCAATCCGCCTGATCTTTTTTACACCAAACGCTTGCAGCTGGTTTGAGATGGCAAGCAATTCGTATTTCCTCATCTGAATGAATGATGGATATACTGCTACGTCTTTCGCCTCGCCCAACTGATATCGCCTGCGAACAATACCTAAGACGGTAGCCGCAAACACATTGACCACACCGAAAGCATAGGCTCCACGTTTTGTAGGCCTAATGTTATAATCAATCTCTTTCACTCCTCCCGACTCTAATGAGAGGCGAAATACCTGATCCCTAATTTGCAGCTGCTCTGGTAATTCATCTACCACCTGAAGCGCAAGTGCAATAGGATATCGATTTTCTAGAATGATCCGGACCGGATTTTCATCTCCGTTCGAAAACTTCTCGGTACACAACCGCTCAACATTAATACCCTCTTTTATGCGATAAAGCAAAAGGGTATCGATGACCAAACAGGCTAACGAAAGATAGAATATCACAAGAGCAATAATTTCAACGAAAGGCACAGCAAAGCCTATGATGAACAGAAACACGAGTGCTCCTGCTGCGTAGAAAAATCTATTGGTGATATAGAACGATCGGATAAAGTTCATTAACGCGGCACCTCGGTTTTAGCCACTAACTGCTGGATTACTTCGGCTGCTGAGATGCCTTCCATCTCCTTTTCAGGTGTCAGTATAATTCTATGCTTTAAAACTGGTCCAGCTAAAAACTTAATGTCTTCAGGGGTCACAAAATCTCTTCCTTGGATAGCTGCGAAAGCCCTTGAACCATTTAAGAGTGCCAAAGAAGCCCTTGGTGAAGCACCTAAATAAATCGACTGATCACTTCTCGTTTGATTTACAATCTCAGCGATATAGCCAAGTAGTTTCTCATCAATAATAATGTCAGATAATGTCGATTTGTAAGCGGCAATATCTGCCGCTGAAATGACCGGAGTAATTTCATCCATTTGCTCTCCTTTGCGATTGGATGCACGGAGCAGAATCTCCTTCTCATCATCTAGGCTTGGATAGCCAATTTCAATTTTGAAAAGGAATCGATCAAGTTGAGCTTCCGGTAGTCGATAGGTTCCCTCTTGTTCTATGGGGTTTTGGGTAGCCAAAACTAAGTAAGGTGGTTCCATCTTATGCGTAACACCATCAACCGTAACCTGACGCTCTTCCATTACTTCAAAAAGTGCTGACTGCGTTTTTGCAGGTGCTCTATTTATCTCATCAATCAATACGATGTTAGAGAAAATAGGACCTTTCTTGAAGTCAAATTCAGAAGTCTTCATATTGAAAACACTCGTTCCCAATACGTCTGAAGGCATAAGGTCTGGTGTAAACTGCACCCTAGAAAAATCAACTGACATACTCTTTGCCACCAATTTAGCTGCCAGTGTTTTTGCAACGCCTGGCACTCCTTCTAATAAGATATGGCCATCGGCCAACACAGCAGTAATGATCAAGTCAACCATTTGTTTTTGGCCAACGATTACCTTACCTACTTGCTCTCTAATTTTTTCTACGCCTTCTTTAAGCTTGGTCAGGTCTACCCTGCTCTCAAATGATTCCTGGTTGTCCATATTATTTTATTCCGTAAAAAGCATTCAACTGTTTTTCTATTTGCATCAACTCCGCTTGATTGATTGCTACGCCAGCCTCCACTCGTTTGATAAATTCCAATAACACATTTATTGATTTCAGCGATTGACCGGACTTATTTGCTAGTCCTTGCGCAAATCGCTCATCAAAATAATCAGTTCTGAGGTTATAATGTCCCCTTACAAAGTCCTTCCAATAGTTTACTCTTTTTGCTGCCAACTTACGATGATCACTTTGTCTGTAGTACAATCTACCGAGGGTTTCTACAAACTCAATTGACATATTCTTCAGTGGTGTAATCAGTGGGATGATTCGTTGTCTACGCTTAGACTCGAAGAAAATGAAAATCAACAACGTAAAGCTTAAGATAAAAAACGCCCATTTTAAAGATGGATTACTTAAAACAACGCGCAAGGGTGTTTGTGCCTCTAGTCTACCCAATTGATAGTATTCATTGTGTAATAAAGGCGTGTCTTTCGGAAAGAGACTCATTAGGCTTGAGGTAAATTCTGCAGTTTCCTCACCTAATACAAAATAATTTGTGAAGGCAAGCGGCATTGTGGAGAGGTATAAATTACCCTTCATCCCCTTATATTCCATTAATACAGGTTGATCAGCTTCATTCACGGCTAAAATATCAAAGTTATCTTCCTCCACGCTGCTGAAATAAGACATTGTAGCAATGGTTGAGAATGGGTAGACCCTGCTCTCCTCATCTCCAAACTTCAAACTAACAGTCTCTAAAGCTTCACCTGTTAGAGCCGCTTGAATGGCCTCAAAATCATAGGCTAATGTTTCATCTTTAACGGTAATCGCAAAACCCAAAGTATCGAGCAAATCACCTCCAAAATTCCTAGCACTGATCATAGCAGTTCCTCCGCCATTCACATATTTCAGCAACGCGTTGACATCATTTGGATCCATGCCCACGCCATCAGCGATGATCAACAAGTTGTCTTGGATAGAGTCTTCATTCACCAATTCATAAACCGTTTTATAGGCTGAAGTCAAGGCTTGATCATCAAACAAATCCTTCATCAAATCATGAGTAGCCAAAGCCCCAAATGGAATAGAATGGTTGGCATGATAGGTCGATGTCCAGTTGAGCTGCTTAGGTTTTTGCAGCTCATAGAATACGTATAGTACGATAATGGCTACGAGAAAGATGATGTACTTCTTGTCTTTCATTTTACCATCCCCGCATTTTTTATTTTCGACAAGTGCTCTTGTGCTTCAGCCACAATACCATCATTTGCCTCGAAATGGCCATACCATGTGTAGTCGAAAATAAAGCTCAGCCGTTCAAAATCTTGCTCTACATCTTTACCTGAAAGTTCATAAAGGTAGTCTCGATTGGTTTTGCCTTTCTTCACTGTAAGCCATTCAGCATCTGCCAACAACTTTAAAGCGTGTAGGTAAGACAATCTCACCACAAAACGCCATTGTTTCTCTTTAATAGCATCCGCAATCTCTGTTTCGAAATCAATACTATGAAGCTGCTCCTCGCTAACCTGATAAGGAAGTTTCTGCGCTTTACTTGGCTTAAATACCGTTGTCACCTCAATACCAAATATTTTGATGATGAAATAAATAAAGATCACTACAATCAACACTCTAATGAAGATATCAAAGACTGCAGCAGTGGTTCCAGAGCCAATTAAATTAGCAAACCATTCCTGAACACCTCTCCAAAAACGTTGAAATGGCCCTTCCGTTTCAGGTGTTGGCAGTTCATACTGAAAGCTCCTATCTTGGCGATAGTCACTCAACTTCACTTCATCAAACTCTCTGATTTGAATATCACTATTTGAACTGTCAGTCTCTTGTGCAGACACAGAGAACCCAGTAATCAATAGAAACAGACATATTCTAATAATCCTCATCAGATGTGTTTTCAAGCTTCTGATTGACACCATCAATCCTCTCAATTAAGCCTTTTGATTCTTTACGTTCAACTAAATTGAAGAATTGAAAAGTCGCACTAAACTTGTCAATGAACTTTGTTTTTCGGTAGTATGCTAGCCCGCTGATCTTTTGCATAAGAGGTAAATTTCAAAAACGGTTATGACTAGACTAGTGACAAGGTTGAATACAAATATTGAGTGAACATTCTGAAGATGAACCGCAGATTAATACTGTTCATCTGATTCTTCGTCACTCTGGTTATCCATTTGCTCAATCTTGGACATCAGGCCTTTAGACTCTCTTCTTTCTACCAAATTAAAATACTGGAAGGCGAGTGCCATATAGATCAAAGAATAACTAAGAATACTTCCGAAGGTTTCGAATACTGAGAACAAGACATTGAGCACCTGATCACTAGAATTCTCCATCTGCGTACCTTCAATGCTTCCGGTTGCATCTAAACTCGTAAACATGTCTATACCAAGTACTATTCCTCTTGGTAAACCGAAAAAGAAATTGATGATATAACCAATAATTGAAATCACTACCAACAGTCCGAAAGTACTCCACCATTTTCCCTTTATTAGGGTAAAAGCTCTGCCAAAGGCATCAATCGGATTGCTATTCTCGAATACAATAATCGAAGCTCCTAAACTCAAAACAATGGCCACATAAATACCTGGGATAACGAAAAAGATCATCGCGATAATCGTCACGATATATGTCAGAATGTTTAAGCCAAGTATATTGAAAAATCGAGAGGCAAACTTGTTAGTAACATTTGCAACGCTGATATCAGTTGGAGTTGTCGTTTTGTAGGCTGTCATGTATCCATAAGTAACGGCAGGCATTACGGTAGTACTGACAAGACCAATCAACAAGATCAAACCATACATCTGGAACATATCGATCAGGAAGTTGGCTGAAAACTCACCATTAAAATCAAACATCCCCACGGCAAATTGATTAACCAAAATATTGGCAATGAGCAAGATCGGCCCAGCAATCATCAACTGAACCTTCAGGTAAGGCTTAGCATTCTCTCTGATGAATGTGAAAGTAGCATTCAACTTTTCACCAAACTGACGTTTCTTATAAAATTCGATCTGTGGCTGATGGGGCATTTTTATAAAGTTTTCTTGGGTATAAGATAATGTAATAAATCATGAAGGCCAGCGAGGCCAAGATGATTGTTGCTTTTAAGATATCAGGCATATCGAAAAGACGAGTAACATAAGATTCTAAGAAGCCTGCAATAATGAACAGTGGAACCAAACCAAGCACCACTTTAGCTCCAGTGGTTGCTCCTCTTCTTAGGGATTCCATTCGGGTATATGTGCCAGGAAATAACATTGAATTCCCCATGATCAGCCCGGCACCACCCGCCATAATGATGGAGATAATTTCTACGGTACCATGAATCCAAATCGTAAGAATAGAGGTCAGCAATAAGCCTTTTGTATAAAAGAAGTATTGAAACGAACCTAACATCACCCCATTTTGAAATAGCATAAATACGGTTCCTACTGATGCAAGTATGCCTGCGGCAAAAGCGATAAAGGAGACCCGCACATTATTGAAGGTGATTAAGACGAACATATCACTCTGAGCCATTTTACCATAAACACCGAGCGGAACACCACTGTCTATGTTATTCAATGTCATGTTCACGTACTGATCGCCTAGAATCAAGCGGACAAAATTATCGTCAAAAGCAGCTGAAAAAGCACCAATAATACAAGCACCTACAAAAAATAAGAGTGCATACCTAAATTCCCTTCTATGTTGCCAGAAAATCAAAGGCAACTCTCTTTTCCAGAATTCAGCAAACCTGCTCTTGCCTTCTTTCTTATTTCGATAAATATATTGGTGAACCTTTGTAGATAAGTTATTCAGGTAGACGGTAACCTCTGATTTAGGGTAGTGTGTTTTAGCGTAGGATAAGTCGTCAGTCAATTGTACAAACAGGTCCGCTAGCAGATCAGGATCCTTTTTTGCTTTAGCCGCAATGAGACTTTCGAACTCTTCCCATTTACTTATATTTGCTTTTACAAAAGCGGATTCCCTCATAGATTCGTATTTCAGCCAAAAATTAGGCAATAATAGTTCTTATGCAAGCTGTCAGCATTCAAACAACACAAAACATTCAACTGGAATACCCATTGGCCGGAATTGGAGAGCGCCTTTTAGCCTTCGCCATTGATATCCTCATCATCGGTAGTGTCTATCTTCTTTTAAGCTTTATTTTCACTCAGATAGGTATTGGCCAGGGCCTAGCCGTTGGCGGATTATTGGCTCTGCTAGTGTATTTATACCGTCTTGTATGTGAAGTCTTGATGAATGGACAAACGGTTGGAAAAATAGCCTTAAGCATAAAGGTGGTCAAACTTGATGGCAGCACACCTTCCTTTGTCTCGTACTTCCTACGCTGGTTATTAGAGCCGATCGACTTTTTTATTATCGGGCTAGGTGTAATCTTTATCATTTTGACGAAAAATGGCCAACGTGTTGGCGACTTGTTGGCTGGTACTACTGTGGTGAAAATGAAGAAAATTACCGCAACCAACATGCAAAATAAAATATTGATGGATGTAGTGGATGAGGATTATGAACCACAAATATTCGAGGCGGCTAGCATTAGCGATACCGAAGTACAACTTATCAAGGATGCACTGCGGGTATTTAAAAACGATGCCGTTAAAAAACCGATTCAATTGATCGAAAGAAAACTCAAGGAGAAATATGCTATCCAAAGTGAGCTCCCAACCGTAAAATTTCTCTATACCCTTTTACGAGACCATACTTACTACGTGACGAGATGACGTCAAAACACAGCTCCTTAGGCTTATTTGTAGTATGCATAACAGTTCTCCTGTTAGTCCCCTTCAATTCATTGTCAGCCCAATCTACCAACCCATTTCCTGAGTATTAT
>DLQN01000124.1 GCA_002477595.1 Roseivirga sp. UBA7431 | reverse complement strand
TCTTCTTGGCTACAGCCAACAATGAGGAGTAGGCCTAGAAAGAGGGATAGTTTTTTGAGTGATTTAATCATTTGCCTTGTGCTTCGGAGAAAAGTGGAGGGTGTTTTTCGTCATAGTCAGTTTCTGCCTGAAACGCCTTGGCCATGGCCAATATGCTGCCTTCATCATAAAGGTTGCCAATAAACGTCAAACTGGTCGGCCTACCTCTTTTATCAAATCCATTTGGAACACTAATCACTGGGTGACCAGTGAGGTTGGTGATGAGTAGTTGACGACTCCTAAATGTCGGGGCGATGATGATATCGTAATCTTTAAAGATTTGATGGACTTCTTCAATTAGCTGTCTTCTTTGGCGGTTTGCTTGCAGGTATTCTACTGCTGGAATCAATCGTGCCTGACGTAGTGAGTTGGCCCTTGAACTGAAGTGTTGTTCTACCATTTTATCTACCCCTTTGGATAAGACCAAGTCGTCAAAGAAGGCTCCAGCTTCCGCCCTGAGTATGATGTCAAAAGCGTTGTATGGAAAACCCTTCGGCAAGTCAATGGCTTCTGGATTTACACCCATGCCTTTTAAAGTTTCTAAGCTGCGCCAAAGGTTACGACCCATATCGCTTGAGTCTGACTCAATATCATTTTTGAGGTAGGCTACTTTAAGTTCCTTTGGAGACTTATTGACTTGGCTAAAGCCTACTGAATTGGTCGTTGGGTCAAGTGGATCTTTGCCATAAATAGCATCGAATACTATTTCAGTGTCTTCTGCCGAGCGACAGATCGGGCCAACTTTATCCATTGACCAACTTAGACTCATGACGCCATAGCGGCTAACGCGGCCATAAGTTGGACGAAGGCCTGTGACACCATTTCTAGTGGCTGGTGAAGTAATCGAACCTAGGGTTTCTGTACCGAGGGAAAAGCCCACTAGCCCAGCCGCAGTTGCAGAACCAGAGCCGGCTGACGAACCACTGGCGCCTTGTGCTAGGTCCCAAGGGTTTTTCGTTTTACCACCAAACCAGACATCACCACGAGCTAATGATCCTGAAACGAGTTTTGCGATGAGAATTGCTCCTTTGTCTTGAAGCTTTTTCACCACCGTAGCCGTGTGGTCGATCATTTGGTCTTTGTAAGGCATAGCTCCCCAGGTGGTTGGATAGCCTTCTACCGCCATGAGGTCTTTAACACCAAAAGGAATACCGTGTAATGGTCCTTTGTAGTTACCCGAGGTAATTTCTTTGTCCGCTATTATTGCTTGTTCAATTGCCTGTTGTTCAATGACAGTGATTACGCTTTGCAATTGACTATCGTATTGCTTGATACGATTTAAGTAGAGCCTCGTAAGTTGTTCGGAAGAGATTTCTTGGTTCTTTATAAGGCTTGCGAGTTCAAGGATGCTCATAAAGGCAATCTCCTCATCTGTTTCCGGGCGGTTTATGTTATCAGGAATTGTCCATCGATTATTAGCCAGGTTATAGTCTGGCATTATGTAGCCAGCAGGGTGAGGGTCGAAAAGTAAGGCCGGAAAAGTCTCGTTGCTCATCTCATACTTTCGCATGGAGTCATAGCCAGCTTTATTTCTACCAAGGTATCGGTACATGGTATTTACCGATTGCTTATCAAAATCTAGGCCTGCGAGTTTTTGGCCGCTTCTGACATCTTTTTTAGAGAAGCCATACTCTTGGCTCTTACAACCAGAGACAATTAAAAGAATTGAGGTTAAGAGAAGTATTGGTAGGGATGTTCTTGAGGTCATAGTGCACTCAATATAAGCATTGAACCTCAAAACTGTGACATGGACTTCGTTGGGTGGTCTGAAATTGTTAGTTTGACCCGATCAGGATGGGTGATGCATTGTTTCTGATAGCGATTACCATTGGAGACCCTTTAATGACAATGGGTTGTGCTGAGCGATATTCTCCCCATGTAGATGACGTATTGATAGACTGATCATTTCCTCGGATAAAGGTGCCATCCCCTTTTCCTAGCAGGAGCGTTATTGGCTTGGCGTCTGATCGTCCGTAGTCGTTTCTGAAAGTATAGTTATTGCCGAAAAGGAGTAAGTCTGGCTTATCATCTTTGTTAAAATCATCAACGACAATGTCCATAACTGTAGCGTATTGCGCTTCTTGATTGAGGGAGGTTATTTCGAAGGCTCCAGCCCCCTTGTTTAGGAAGACCTTCGACTCGAAGGTGTATGCATGTTTTGTCACAGACGTTTTTTCGAAATCATTCCCTAGTATATCTTCAGGGCCACTGATTTGGGCATAGGATTTATAGTCTGGGTGAAGTTTTTTAATGCCTGCCATTTGCTTGATTAGGTCATCGCGTGTGGCAAAAGGAGATGCTATGCCTTTTTGAAAATGAAACACAAACGGATCGGTTTGACCATTATCATCAAAATCACCTATGTATAAACTGACGGGCTCATCTATGGATGCCTTCAGCTTGGTGTTTAGGCCTAAGTTTCCCGCAATTATGTCTGGTAAGCCATCATTGTTGATGTCGGCTATTTTCAAGCTGTACCACCAACCATTTGATTGATCGAAAGCCTCGCTTGCTGTAGCGCTTAAGTTTCCTTTGCCGTCATTTTGAAATAACTGAATAGGTGTCCATTCCCCAGCGATTAATAAATCCTGATCTCCATCCTGATCGTAATCTAACCAATGTGAAGCATTGATCATTCCGAATGCATCGTTTCCAACCATTCGGCTATTGATTTCATTTTTGAATAGTCCTCTGCCATTGTTAATCAGTAGGTAGTGTTTCGGGTCGCTTCCGTATGCTCCAGAGACGATATTAGAACCAACAAAGACGTCTTGATCACCATCGCCATCCGCATCTGCAATCGCTATTGTTTTGCCCTGCGATCCAATCTGTGGAAGTGCTGAAGGGGAGAAGCGGAAGTTTCCACTACCGTCATTCAGGTAAAGCCTGTCATAGGAGAAAAGTTGTCCTTCTGCGAATTCGTTGCCGCCACTACTGATATAGATGTCTTGATCACCGTCATTATCTGCATCAAAGAAGGTTGCTGCAATATCTTCGGCCTTGGCTAATTGATTAAAAACGGGAGACGGATTTGAGTCAAAGCCCCCATTTGTTTGCTGTATCCATAATTCACCCGCTTGGTCTTTGGCACCGCCAAAATAGATATCGTCTAAGCCATCATTGTTCACATCAGCCACGGCAAGCGCTGGGCCTTCATGATTGAACTGTCGAGGGATAAGGTATTCACGATCAAAGTCTGTAAAGAGATCTTCGGTATGTGTAAAGCTGACAGGGTTGCTAACCGTTTTTAGAAGAGACATATCCCTGTTGCTCTCCATTTTACTTTGTTCAACAGCATCAGTATACTTAAGTGATAAGGTCTGGTTGACATTTTGATTGGTCAGTCGCTGAACTTTTCCATCAGGCCAAGTCACCATAACTTCATCAATGACTTTATTCGTTCCCAAGCCGAAGTGAAGGCTTGGGGAAACGCTCGACTGAAAACCACGCGTATTAAAGTTTTCTCGACTCAGCTGATCATCTCCTAAATGAAGGGTCACTTTTGCACCAATACCAAATGGATTCTGTGGTTGCCCTTTGAAGGAAACTTTGAGATAAGCGTTCTCCTTTGAAAGGTTCTCGTAAATGAAGGCTTCTTGTTCGATGTTATTGATGATGAGTTCAAGATCTCCATCATTATCTAAGTCTGCGTAAGCCGAACCATTGGAGTAGGAGGGTTGATCTAGTCCCCAGTCTGAGGAGACATCATTGACCTTAAAATCACCTAGGTTTTGGCCCGCATAATTCGAGATTTTGACCGTGGGTAATGTCTCAACCAAAAAGGTTTCCAGCGCTGCTTGACTTTTTTGTCTAACATCATTGGCAGTAGATTGGTAGTTGAGGTAGTCGAGATCATTTGGACGTTTATAGATGCCATTGGTGATATGAATATCCTGAAACCCGTCATTATCCATGTCAAAAATGAGGGGGGACCAGCTCCAGTCAGAGGCATAGGAATTAGTGAAAAGGCTGAGGTCTGAAAATTGTCCATTTCCTAAGTTTCTTTGTAAGGTATTGCGGACATATTGATGACCATAGCCATAGCTTAGTTTGATTTTATAGACCTCAGGTTTATCTTCAACCACCGATCTTTTCCAGATTTCAGGGTCTGTAGGTAACATGTCTGTTGTGATGATTTCTCCAAGGCCATCATTGTTTAAATCGGCAATTTCATTTCCCATTGAAAAGCGACTTGTATGTGGAATTCGATGCTCTAATTCTTCTATGAAAGTACCGTTGCCTTGATTGACGTAGAGGTAGTCATTTTCAGTGAAGTCATTTGAGATGTAAAGGTCAGGCCATCCATCGCTGTTGATGTCGCTGACGGCTACACCAAGGCCAAATCCAATGACGCTGGAATAGATACCAGCTTCATCGGTAACGTCTATGAAACCTTTTTTACCCTGTGCCGCTTGGTTTTGAAAAAACCTGTCACCACCAGCATCAGGCTTTTGACGGGCTGTAGCCTCTGTGAAAACCGCTGGGTTTTTAATCGAGTGATTGAGCAAGTACATGTCCAAGTCTCCGTCTCGGTCATAATCAAAGAAGGTAGCTTGAGTAGAGAAGCCCTTAAAGGCTAGGCCGTATTGCTCAGCTGATTCGGTGAAAGTGTTATCACCATTGTTGATAAAGAGTTCGTTTTGACCTTCTGCGTCTTTGTAGTCTCCTACCTGAGAGACATATATGTCGAGAAGGCCATCTGCATTTACATCTGCCATGGTTACCCCAGTAGACCAAGTACCTGTACCAGTAACGCCTGAAGGCTGAGAAATATCCTCAAATTTTAAATCTCCCTTGTTGAGATAAAGCTTGTTTGATGCTTGGTTTGAAGTAAAGAAAAGGTCGACTAAGCCGTCATTATTGATGTCACCAGCAGCCACACCGCCTCCGTTGTAGAAGTAGAGGTATTCTAAAATATTGAAGTCGGCAGAGGAGGTAACTATATTCCTAAAGTCGATCCCGGTTTCGCTTGATGGCAATAGCTTGAATAGAGGTTCTTGCTTTTCAAGCGAGCAACCGAGGAGTAGAATGGATAAAAATAGAATCGAGAGTTTCGCTCGCATTGGCCTAGAACTTATAGGCTTTAATGGCTTCGTTATTCATCGCGACAAGCAACACTTTCTCACCGTTGATTTCACGAATTAAGAAATCTCGAACCTCGCCATTTATGGAAAGACCAGTTTTGGCTTTTGATACAGCTTTAAAACCACCTGTTCCATCTCCAATAAGTAAGACCCCATAATTAGCATCGTACCGTCCTGCTTGTGGTTTTACTCTGTACTGGTTTCCGCCCAGTAGAATATCCGTTGTTCCATCACCGTTAAAGTCAGCCATAGCAATTGCGTAGGTTGGTGCAAACTGTGCTTCAACGGGAAGTGCGGTTATGCTGAAAGTCCCGTCACCGTTGTTGATCATAATAGAAGTAGCCAAATGTGTGGCTTCTGATACCACAGCACTTTCAAGCTGGGCAGGGGAGAAGATTTCCTCCATAGTTTGATCATTGAAAGAGGCATACTTTAAGTAGCGTTTCTTGATTTCAGGGATTTGCACCTGCAGCTCGTGCTTCAATGTGTAAGGCAAGTTTTTCCCATCAATGACTCTTGTAAAGATTTGTTCAGCGCTTCCGTTTTGGTCAAAATCGTTGACATAGAGTTTGATTGGTTCCGTGGAAGATGCTTTAAACTTAGAGTTCAAGCCGTGATTTCCTAAGATGAAATCAGTATCTCCATCTCCATCTACATCGCTTGCTTCAATTCTGTGATACCAACCTTTGAAGGAAGATGTACCGGCTTGGTTTGAAATATTGGTAAGCGTTCCGTCATTGTTTTCGAAAATGGTTGGGTTCATCCATTCTCCAACAACGATTAAGTCTAGGTCATTATCATTATCAAAATCATTCCAAATGGCATCTGTGACCATGCCTAAATCTTTTAATTCTGGTGCGATTTGATTTGTAGCATCTTCAAAGCCACCCTTTCCATTGTTTAAGTAGATAAAACTAGGAGCAGGAACGCCATAGAGAAAAGGTCTAAGTCTAGAACCAACGAACAGGTCGGTAAAACCATCTCCATTAATGTCGTTCGTAATGACGACACTGGTACTCCAACGGTTTGCATTGAGAATGGGGTCTTCTACTTTGCTAAATGATCCTTTGCCATTGTTGAGGTATAGGCGATCTGCCAATTGGATTGAACCAACACCAAATTCATTCCCTCCGCTGGCTACGAATAAATCTTGGTCGCCATCATTGTCCATGTCGAAGAAAGTGGCATTCACATCTTCTGAGAGATAATTATCTTTAATACTTTCTTGCTTGGTTTCTCCAAAATCACCTGTGCTGCTTTGAGTGTAGATGGAGCCGGCAAAACCTTTTGCACCACCGATGTATAAGTCTTCTCTCCCGTCACCATTCACATCTGCGGAGGCTAAACGAGGACCTTCATTAGATACCATGTGATACGTTAGACGATCACGATCGAAATCGACATAATTACTTTCTTTGTGCACGGCCTCAATAATTTTACTCGCGTCAAGGGCTGTAAAAATAGGCTGTACCATTAATTTGGGGCTGTCTTTTATATCCGATGCGTCAGCCCAATTAAGGGTGACCGTTTGATTTGTTGCTATATCTTTAAGCGAAGTCACTTTTCCATCAGGCCAAGTTACTTCGATGAAATCTACCTTTTCGATGGCTCCCAATCCCATATTTGGTCTCGGGTCAACAGTAGACTCAAAGCCTCTAATGGGCACTTGTTCGAGGTAGAACTGCTGATCGCCTGCTTTCACCAAAATTTTAGTTCCGATGGAAAAAGTGTTTTTGTCTTTTCCCTTAAGTTCGAATTTTAAATAGTGATTGTTGGTAAGTTGCTCGTTGGCTTTGTTTTCGAAAACATTAGAAATGGCATTCACATTATTAACCACCAGGTCTAAATCACCATCGTTGTCTAAATCGCCAAAGGCAGCACCATTAGAATGAACTGGGTCACCAAGTCCCCATTTCTGTGCTTGGTTTGTAAAGTTTAGATTTCCGCCATTCTTATAAGCATAATTTGATATTGGGGTTACTGGAATAGGATCAATTAGGCTTTTGTAATTCACACCTTCTTCATTGATCGCATTGACTTTGGTATCCTCATCATCTGCAAAATTCAGATAATCTAAATCAGTTATGTCTTGGTAAATCCCGTTGGCCACAAATAGGTCTTTCAACCCGTCATTGTCCATGTCAAAGAACAGTGC
>DLQN01000135.1 GCA_002477595.1 Roseivirga sp. UBA7431 | reverse complement strand
TCAAGGGCACTTGTGTTTAAGATGACCTACTGGTTGAATTTTTAGTAAGGCGCAAGACACTTCAATTCATGCTAGGACGATGTTTATGCAACACCGGTTACGGTTTGGTCGATTATATAATCAACTACTGCTTTAAAGTCTTGCGTGTCTTCATATACTTTTAATTGGCGGTCTGCGCCTGTACCATTTTCTAGTATTTGAAAAGTTCTTTCTATTTCCTGCCTTGATCCAAGCTCGTCTACTACATCATCGATAAATTCTAAGAGTTCATGGATCAAGATTCTGGTGTTAATTTCACCTTCTTTTCCGAAGTCAATGAGCTTCCCGTCAATGCCGTAACGACTTGCGCGCCACTTGTTTTCGTTGATTAAATCACGTTTATAGGTGGCAAAATTGAGGTTTTGTGTCCGTAACTTGTAGAGTTTAAAGGATAGGGCTTGGATTAAAGCCGCTATGGTAATGGTCTCATCCACAGTCAGGGGGACGTCACAAATTCGTACTTCAATAGTAGGGAAGAAAGGGTGCACGCGAATATCCCACCAAATCTTCTTGGCATTATCGATACAGCCAGTTTTAATCAATAGGTTAACATATTCTTCGTATTCCGAATGACTTTCAAATAATGGAGGTATTCCAGTTCTTGGAAATTTATCGAAGATCTTAGACCTGAAAGATTTAAAGCCAGTATTTCGACCTTCCCAAAAAGGTGAGTTGGTAGATAAGGCATAAATATGTGGTAAGAAATATCGAATCTGATTCACGATGTGAACCGCCATCGATTTATCTTCAATGCCTACGTGAACATGCAGTCCAAAAATTAGATTAGACCGTGCTGTATCTTGAAGCTCATTAATGATTTGATGATAACGAGGTTTTGGCGTGATCAGCTGCTTTTGCCACTCAGAGAAAGGGTGGGTGCCTGCTGCACCTATCCGATACCCTAAATCTTTAGCGATATCACAGATGGTATGCCTTAAATAAGTGACCTGGGCTCTTGCATCACTGATGCTGTACAGATGTTGGTGCCTACTTCTACAACTGCCTGATGCATTTCTGCTGTCACCTGATCTTCTAGGTGACGATGTGCCGCTTCTACTATTTTCTGTTCGTGGGAAACAAGTTCTCTAGTCTCTGGGTCGATGACCATGTATTCCTCTTCAATACCTAGCGTAAAGTCCATCTGGTTGATTTATACGATTGATAACCTAAGATAAAAAGGTTTATCGTTAATCAAACGCTGAGATCCCTTGGAGTAGCTCCCTTTCAGTTTTGGGGCTTAGTGTATCCAGTACAATGACGCTCAATCACTGATTGATGAATATCTTCAATAATGACCATTATCCCTGTCTCTTCCACATCACCAAAATCTGGGTTTTTGGCAGTACCGAACGTCATCATGCTGGATGATAGATTCATGTAAATGTTAATCAATGGCGGAATCCATTCTCCTCTTTCCTTAAGAAGTCTTTGCAAGATCTTAAAGGCATCCTCGAAGGAGGTGCCTTTGGGGAAATTCGCTTTGAAAAGTTCATCTGAGTATCCTGAGTGTAGTTCTTCCTTCGGTTTAGACAGGTTGTCGGTATCGGGGAAGTAGCTTGCCATAAAGGCCAATAGAATATCCCGAGCTTCTTGATTGTAAGAAGTGTACATGGTTACTTTTCCAAAGAAATAGCGCATCTGCCCTCTATAGTTCACAATCAAGGCGCCTAAGCCATCCCAAATATTAGCCAGTGCAAACAATCCCTTTCGTGGATTAACTGATGGTTGATAACTTGGTTGAACCCATGATCTACCCAACTCGATGGAGTAGGGCAGATAGTCCTTTTTCATTTGATCAGAAAAGTCAAAGTAATGCGCTGTAGACAGCTCGAAATCTCCTGTTTCAGGGTTATAAGCTCTATCTCCCGTAATAAACCTGTATCCTCCGATGATTTCCTTGTCTTCTGGGCTCCAAACGATCAATTGTTCATAGCAGCGTGCTGTGGTATCGTAATCATCTATGTCAATTTCAAGCCCAGTACCACCACCGGCACCGCGAAAAGAGAGTTCTCGTAACCGACCAATCTCACGCATGGTATGCGGAGAATTATGGTGATTGACGATATAGATCTCATTACCTCCTTTGTTGGTATTTCTGACAAAACGATCGTTTTTCAGTTCGCTTTCTATCAGCGCTCTATCAACTGCCGGTATAATTTCTTTGCTTTGCTTCATTAATCTGTTTTAAGCCTTCGCAAGCTTGTATACTTCTTCTTTAACCCATTGTGCCCATTCTCTGTCTGATTTTGAGTCATCGAAGGTGCTAACCGGTATAAGCTCACCAATGGTGATTTTCATTTTTGTATTGTGTTGCTTATAAAACTCATCGGCCAGATAGAACATTTCAATGTTCACTTTTATTCCTAACGCCTTTCTAAGGTTCGCAAGCCTATAAAATCTGTTGGTAAGCTTTCCCTCAATATACACTGGAACTATTGGTTTTTTATATTTCTTGGCTTTAACAAGGAATGTTTTTTTCCACTCAAGATCTTTGACAAGTCCTTTGGTTCTCCTGCTCACAAGGCCGGCTGGGAATATAAATGTAGCGTTATCAGAAGCGAAGAGTTCGTCAACTTGTTGTAGCGACTTGACTGCATTACGACCCACCTTATTTACTCCGATAAAGCTGTCTCTCAAATTATTGATATTGAGCAGGAAATCGTTCACAATAAACTTGATGTCAGGCCTGATGTCCTTGAGAGAAGTAATGATGGCAAGTGCATCAAACCCGCCTAGTGGATGGTTTGCAGCAAAAATAATTCCTTCGGGTGGCACAGGCACATTTTCTTTACCTGAAATATCCAGGGTGACATTAAATTTGGCCATCACCGCACGGCTAAATTCGTAAGAGTCTGAATTTGGTTGGGAAGCGATAAACTCATTGATATCATCTTGATGAATGATACGCTCGATGTATCGAATAACGAAGCCCGGTAACCACTTAAGTAGTGATGGGTTCTTTTCGCCAATTAACTTTCGAACGTTTATAAACTTCTCCATTGGGTCAATTAGTGCACCGGAATAATTGGCAATTATAAGGGCAATTCTCACAAGAATCAAACGGATTTGTTAAAGCGCTTGAGATAAATCACTTAGCCTACCTTTTGACTATTGAAGATAGCTTTATCAATTGATTAATGGTAATTAGGAATACAAAGCCTATTTTGGGCATATGAATATCTCTAATGCTACAATACTCCAAAAGTTCGACTTGTTTCAAGAGCAGTGGAAACCCCAAATCATCGGTGAATTGAACGGCCAGCAGGTAAAGCTTGCCAAGCTAAAAGGTGCATTCGTTTGGCACAGCCATGAACATGAAGATGAGTATTTCCAAGTATTTAAGGGGACGCTTTACATGGAATTCAGAGACAGGACAGAAGTATTAGAAGCAGGAGATATGATCATAGTGCCGAAAGGTGTCGAGCACAATCCATATACAAAAGCAGATGAAGAGGTATGGGTATTACTCTTCGAACCTGCCACCACACTTCATACCGGTAAGGTTGAACATGAACGCACACATAACGATCAACAATGGATCTAATTTCCCTTAAACTGATAGCATGGCAGTAATCAAGTTCACAACCAACCTCGAACGTTTTTATCCAGAATTGAAACCAACCAAGGTGAGTGGAAACACCGTTTCTGATGCTTTGATAGAGGTTGAGCAGAATTATAATGGAATTAGTGATTATATACTTGATGAAAATGGTGGGCTGCGTGAACACGTAAACATTTTCATTGGCACTGAAATGGTGAAAGATCGGCTGAAGCTTATGGATCAATTGAAAGACTCGGATGAAGTCTATATCATGCAGGCTATTTCAGGGGGCTAGCCACACCAAACATTACAATATTACTACATCACCACGCACTTTTAAGGGTCCTAAGATTGTCAATATTCAATAGTGTTTTAAGTTTGTATCAGAGACGCGATTATGAAACAATTTCCTAAAGACTTTACATGGGGTTCTGCAACCTCAGCATATCAAATAGAGGGCGCACACGATAAAGAGGGTAAAGGGCCATCCATTTGGGACTCCTTCTGCACCATTCCAAATCGAATTCAGAATAATGACAATGGAAACATTGGAATTGACCACTACCATAGGTTCAAAGAGGATGTAGCCTTAATGAAGTCGCAAGGATTTAAAGCGTATCGTTTTTCAATCGCTTGGCCAAGGGTCATGCCAGAAGGAAAAGGTGCCGTGAATGAAAAAGGGATACAATTCTACTCTGATCTTATTGACGAGTTATTGGCTAATGACATTCAGCCCTGGGTAACGCTATATCACTGGGATTTACCGCTAGCACTTCAGACTGAAGAAGATGGATGGCTTAATCCAAAGATCAGCGATTACTTTAAGGACTACGCTAACTTGTGTTTTGAGCGGTTTGGAGATCGTGTTAAAAACTGGATTACCCTTAACGAGCCATGGGTGATTTCTGTTCTCGGATATGGTCAAGGCATGTTTGCGCCAGGGAGAAAATCTAATACCGAATTATATACATCTGCCCATCAATTACTCATTTCGCATGCCAAAGCGGTAGACCTTTATCGTACCAAGTATGCGCATCAAAACGGTGTTATCGGAATAACTAATAATTGTGATTGGAGGGAGCCGTTGACAGACAAACCTGAAGATAAAGTTGCTGCAGAACGCGCTTTGCAATTCTTCTTAGGTTGGTTTGCTGATCCGGTTTACTTTGGGGATTACCCTGAAGTAATGAAAGAGAGACTTGGCGATCGCTTACCAAGGTTTACTCCAGAAGAGTCCAAATTATTAAAGGGCTCCTCCGACTTTTTCGGTTTGAATCATTACACGACAATGTATGCCGCTGAAGAGCAACCAAATGCTCAGGGTAACATTAAAGGAAATGGTGGGATATCTGACGATCAAGGCGTGAGCTTGACACTAGACCCAGAGTGGACGCTTACAGCAATGGATTGGGCGGTAGTGCCTTGGGGTTGTAGAAACCTTCTCCAATGGATTTCTGCTCGTTATGATAAACCCTCTATTTATATCACTGAAAATGGCTTTGCTTGTGCCGATGAAATGATTGATGGAGAAGTCGATGATACAGCTACACGTCTTGCTTACTACAAAGGCTATCTCACTGGTTGTCATGAAGCGATCGATAGTGGCGTTGATTTGAAAGGCTACTTCGCCTGGAGTATGTTCGATAATTTCGAATGGGCACATGGTTATGGTTCGCGTTTTGGGTTGAACTATGTAGACTATAAAACACTTAAACGTACCCCGAAAGCTTCGGCAAAATGGTTTAGAGAGGTTATTGTGGGTAATGAGATTGTTTAGTGTTTGGAGTTGAGAAGTGGGCTGGTGATCTATCCGCTAGAGTTAGTAAAGGTGTGCTGAGGGCTTCCAACGTATCAAATGATAAAGGAGTGAACCTTATTCAAATTGTAACTCCTGACCAACAGCGTACTCTTATAAAAGTAATCCTTCGACAGCCTTCTTATTAGTGCTACATGGAAATATTCATGACTAATTCAAATCTTTTGAATAAAAAAATCAAGTAAAATCAAGCAAATTGGCTAACTTGCGCTGTACTAATTATAAATTATTTATTGACTGAATGGCAAGATCACAGAATACGTTCCAGAAAAAAGAAAGAGAAAAGAAGCGCATACAAAAGCGCAAGGAGAAAGAAATGAAGAAGGAGGAGCGACAAGCAAATGCCACTGGAGGCGGGCTTGATGAAATGATGGCTTATGTCGATGAATTTGGTAATATCTCAGATACTCCACCGGATCCGTTAGCAAAGAAGAAAATCATTAAGGCTTCTAGCATTGAAATTGGTGTTCCGAAGCAAGAGAAAGAAGATATGACTGCTGAGCGCAGAGGTAAAGTATCTTTCTTTAACGATTCAAAAGGCTACGGTTTCATTAACCAAGATGGTACACAAGAAAGATTCTTCGTACACGTTAATGGCTTAATGGAGCCAATTCAAGAAGGAGATAAAGTAAGTTTCTTACTAGAGAAGGGAATGAAAGGAATGAATGCAGTTAGTGTAAAAGTTATACGCTAGTTTTTCCTTTAGTAACAAGACCAACCACATTCATAAAATAGAAAAACGGAAGAATATTATTCTTCCGTTTCTTTTTGTGCCTCTTCGTCAGGGGCATCTTCAGTTTCGTCTACCACTGGAGTACAGCTCACGTGAAAATTGAACTGCTTATCAAGCTCAAGGTGATAGGTAGCATTTGCAGTTAACTCTGCCGCTTTATTTGACTGTCTTATTAATTCCATAAAGTCCATTGCAACCAAAGAAGTTTTGATGGCAACCAATGGCTTAAGATTCAATAAGTCTATTTTGAAAGAATAGACAATGTTCTTTTTAGGTGCTAAATCAGTGAATTCGTGTTTTGAGAGTGGGTAAGACTGTGGGCCTTCCTGGGCATCCACCATTAATTTAAGAATAACAGGTTTGTATTTTTTCCACAATGGATAAAAAGCACTGATCTGAAGATTATCGTTTCGCATAATATGGTTTTGGCTTTTTTTAAGCCGGTTCTTAAAAGGAGGCTATCGGCTGAACAAAAATTGAAATCCAGGCCAGCATGATACTTATGAAATATTTGAGCCTCGGTTGTTATGATTAAGCATAATTGAACTGCAATTTAAGGAAACCGTAGAGATATGTCAGGAAAACTAAGCAATAAGTTTTAACGGCAAACTCAATATCTCTAGTACTGATCACCGTAAAGCCGAAGGAGGAGCCAATAGGTGACTATTATTCTTTTTGAACATCATTCCCTATCGACATGGCACTTACCTAATTATTAACTGTGACAAAGATGTTTACAAGGTTTTAAATATTGAATTGCCATTTTAACTTATTTCAGAAGTGCTAATCAATCGATCATACAAATCGTCAATAACATGGTAATTTTCTATAGTTTTAAAGCTTAATGGCGAATAGAATGGCGTTTGATATTACAGCAGCAGTTAAGGAGTTATCTAATGAATTGACGGAGAGTAGCTTTAAAACGGCTGAGTCCTTGTCTAAAATAGGGACCGAAGAGGTAGTAGATGCTATGATTGGCCTACTAGCTCATGAGTCTCCAGATACTCGTTTTATCGCTGCTAAAATCCTTGGAGAGATAGCTGATAACAGCAAGGCCTTATTGCCACTGTGGGAAACCATCCACAATGTAGAGAACAAAAATATAAAGGGTGATTTAATCTCTGCACTTGAAGGCTTCGACATCAGTGATCATTATGTTGATATTTTTAAACTGTTTTTATTCGGGAGTTTTAAAGTTTCACTCATTGCCGAAAATTTACTTGACTATAAGGAGTTTACTATTACGCCTAGGGTTATCAAAAAGGCTAGAAAGCACTGGTCACATTATGCTAATAACGTAAAACAAGATGAGGCTTTTGAACTACAGAAATCGGAAATAGAACGTAGACTCCTTGAGCTTAATGAATACTTGGAGGCGTCTGACGATTGAACCTGAACGATTCACTGTTTATTGCTTCTAAATGTGAATAGACTAGCGCTCTTTAGTTCGTACGTTAGCTACTCATTTTTATTCCTGATCAATCACTCCATTCTGAGAAAGCATAATGGCTACTCGTTTTGTACTTGCAAATTGTGAGAAGACAATCACCATGACCACCGTAATAGGTGTACTCAAAAGCATACCTGTAATTCCCCATATCTGCCCCCAAACAATTAAAGCCAGGATTGTAACCAGTGGACTTAGGTTTAAAGAGTTACCCATCAATTTAGGCTCAACTACATTGCCTATGACCCATTCAATTACACCAAGGCCGACAAGGATAATAAAGAATGGTGTGAATTCACCGAATTGCATTAAGCTAAAGACAGCTGGAAAAACTGTCGCGACAAGTGAACCGATGGTCGGTATATAGTTTAGTAAGAACATCAAGAGCGCCCAGAAAAACGGAGAGTCAACGCCCATAATGGTTAGGAATATATATCCGACAACTCCTGTTAGAATACTGACATAGGTTTTTAATCGAATATAGTCTCCGAAGGATGAGCTTATCCGATTCAATATTTTCATCACCCTTGATTCCTCATCAGCGGTAGTGAACATTTTAGTCAGCTTGTTTTTAAAGCTGCCTTCTTCTGAAAACATAAATGCCGCGTATACTAAAATAATGATGGCATCGCCCAATACACCGGAAATGGAACCTGCAATATTGCTCAAAATATCTCCATAGTTGAAGCCTGACTGAGCCGTGTCAAACTGTTCTTGAAGATTTATATTAAAGCTCTCATTAACTCTATCTAAAAGACTGTTAATGTTTACTTTATAGCTTTCGTATGACTTCATTAAAGAGTCAATACTCGTGGTTATTAACTTGGATAATCCAGCAAAGCCAATGACTAGAATAATAAACACCAAAACATTGATCATGGTGGTGTTTAGCTTCTGGCCAAGTACCGGGATTTTCTTAGCGAGTTGCTTCATGGAGGTGCCGAGATACCAAAGAATTACACCGAAAACCAATGGGATCAGAATACTCTCAGCGTATATAAGCAAGGCTAAGACGCCCGCAATACCGATAACGCTATAGGCCAGTTTTTTCATGCTGTCGAGTATGGGTTAAGAAAGAATGAAGGTAGCAGATCGTTTTGGATATAGGTAATAACCCATTATCAAGCGACCTTTAAATAAGTTGAAAAATACAAAGGACTTGAGTTAAAATGACCAACAGACCTTCAATTCGAAAGCTGTTGGTCATTTAGATTTAGTTTCCTTTTTTCTCCAAGTCGATTTTACCTGAAAGCGGCTGCGTCTTTAAATCAGAATTGAGCACTTGATCAAGTTTATCTAAATGCATCTTCAACTCCGCAGAAAGCTCATCAAACACTACATAAGCGGCATCTGTTGGTCTTGCCTGACCACTTTCAATACTTCTCCTTAAAGAAGCAAAACGGTTATTGAGCTTAATTGGGAAGTTGAGCGGATCTTGTCCACTTTGGTTCTTGACTTGATATAAGTCTTCCTCAATCACCTTCATTTTGCTAAGCATCTCGTCAATGGCGGCATCGAGTCCAGCAGCGCTTGATCCTTTTAATTTCTCAGCTTGGGCTCTAATATCTCGGATTTGAATCACGGCTTCATTGGCTGCAGAGGTTTTATCCCTGATTTGTAGCGCAAGGTCGAACTGCTTTTGAAGATCTTCTTTTGTGATGCCCTCCAAGTTAGGATCCATCTCTACGGTAAATGCACTTGATTGAGACACACCATCTACGGTCAACTTCACTTGGTAATCACCCAATGGTGCTAGAGGACCTCTTTGGGGTCTACCACTCCAAATGATCATGCCGTCAAAAGTAGTGGCCCCTGGGTAGCGAAGGTCCCAGTTAAAATCATTCAAGCCTTCTCCCGTAGCCACTTGAGAACTTCTTCCCTCAGATTTCTTACCAACATAGGTATTGATCAAGTTACCTTGAGCATCCATGATTTCAACTGTTACACTTTCAGCTTCTTTAGGTAAATAATATTGAATGTTAGCGTTATAAACACCTCTAATCGGATTCGCAGGCTTAAACAATTTCACCTTGCTCATGTCCATACTTGCCGCATCTCGCAAAGGAGCAATGTCGCCCATAATCCAGAAACCACGACCATGAGATCCTAAAACAACATCATTGTTTCTTAATACTAAATCACGAATAGGTGTGTCTGGTAAGTTCATTTGTAATGATTGCCACTTAGCACCATCATTAAAGGATACATATACACCATGTTCTGTAGCTAGATAAAGCAAACCGGGCTTTTGTAAATCTTCTCTGATTGCTCTCGCAAAATGCCCTGGCTTAATTCCGTTGATGATTTTTGTCCAGGTTTTACCATAGTCCGTTGTTTTGAATACATACGGTGCTCTGTCATCTACTTGATAGCGATTAGCCGCTAGGTATAGTGTTCCGGGGTTGAACTTGCTTTCATCGATAATACTGATTCGTGAAAATTTAGGTAAGTCTTTCGGTGTAATGTCAGTCCATTTCTTACCACCATTTCTCGTTATATGAACTTTGCCATCATCAGAGCCAGCCCAAATTGTATTGGCATCATGATTTGAAGGCGCTAAAGCAAAGACCGTAGCATAGATCTCTGGACCATTCATATCCATTGTAATCACTCCACCAGTCTTTCCTAATGTTTCTGGGTCAGCGTAAGTGAGGTCTGGACTAATTTTCTCCCAGGTCTGACCGTCATTAGTAGTCTTCCATACATGTTGCGATGTAGTATACATGATCTTCGAATCAAGAGGGGAGAACATGATTGGAAATGTCCACTGCCATCTTTCTGGCAAGGCACTGGCTGGCTCTCCTGAAAAGAACCTAGGGTAGACTTGAATATCTCTGTATTGGCCAGTTCTTCTATTATAACGCGTCAAAAGAGCCCCTTGACTTCCTGCATAAAATACGTCTGGGTTAGTTGGGCTTTGTGTAATCCAACCACTTTCACCGCCACCCACGGAATAAGAAGGACCTCTTCCGCGACTAGGCATGGCTAATGTACTATTGTCTTGTTGTGCACCTGCTACGTGATAAGGTACATCACTCGTGGTCATCACATGGTAGAACTGAGCGGTTGGAAAATCTAAATCTGTCCAAGTTTGACCTCCGTTCACACTCACCGTTCCGCCACCATCGTTCGAACTAATCATGCGCATAGGATCGTTAGGATCAATCCATAGATCGTGATTGTCACCATGTGGCGGACGAATTCTAATATCGAAAGTCTTTCCACCATCTGTAGACTTATGAAAGCCAACATTTAGCCCATAGACTACATCTCTGTCAAATGGATCGGCAACCAATCTTGAATAATAGAAGGCACGTTGCCTAAGCATTCTTTCTGAATTTACTCGCTCCCAAGTCCAGCCTGCATCGTCAGATCTAAAGACGCCACCTTCATTGGCCTCGACCACTGCCCAAACCCTGTTCGGGTCGGCTGGAGAAACGGTTACACCTATTTTACCGATTGGGCCTTCTGGCATTCCTGGATTCTTGGTTAAATCAACCCATGTATCGCCACCATCTAAAGACTTGAAGAGTTTACTGTCTGGGCCACCGCCCCACATTTTCCATGCTTTACGATAAACTTGCCATGTACTGGCATATAGCACATTAGGATTGGTGCGGTCAATGATTAGGTCAGCAGCACCGGCCTTCTCGCTGACGTACAATACTTTTTTCCAAGTGTTACCACCGTCTTTTGAACGGAAGACACCACGTTCTTCATTGTCACCATATACATGACCTAAGGCAGCCACATAAACGATATTAGGATTAGTAGGGTGAACCCGAATTCTTGAGATCGCTTGCGTTTCCTTGAGGCCAAGATGCCTCCAGGTTTTTCCGCCATCAGTCGTCTTATAGACACCATCGCCTTGGGTGATACTACCTCGTAATTGTGTTTCACCACCACCGATATAGACGATGTCAGGATTAGTTTCAGCCACCGCGACTGCTCCAATACTGGATGAGCTAATCTGACCATC
>DLQN01000121.1 GCA_002477595.1 Roseivirga sp. UBA7431 | reverse complement strand
TTCCAATGAAGCAGCCTCTACCGATGGTACTATGGCAAAATAGAAAATTCCTACAATGAAGAGCAGATAGAAGATCATCGCGGCTGTCCAATTGACTTTCGGGGCTAGTAACTTGCCGAGGTACTTGTTATACAGATTCTTAGCGATCACCCCCAACCATATAATATCGATGGCGAAAAAGACCACTGTGGTGAGTAGGTAAGCTTTCAATAAAAGTGAAAAGGACATAGCGATTCTTTTTGACCTAACATACAAAAGGTCTGATTGTTAAATTTCACATAGAGATCGTTTTGGCCAATGGCCCTAAAAATCTCGATAATCTCCCTCTAAGAACTGATTCGCTTCCTCCTCATCGAACTTTGAGGTTTCATTGTTCCAGTGCAAAGTCTTATTCGGAAAGCGCCCCGCAATTACTCCCAAAAGGATCGTTTCAGTCAATCGAGCAGCGTAGGAGAAAGGTGCCGAACATTCATCTTTCCCTAAGCAGGCATCGACAAACTGATGATAGTGCTTGTTGCTTTCTTTCCCATAGTCTTTTGTAGGACTTCCCACATCAGAGAATTTCGATAAATCGATATCTACATACTTCCCTTTGACAATCAGTTTCGGTAACTGCATAAAGTGAGGCAATAATAAGCTACCCTTCTCACCAATAAACATGGCTCCTTGATCTGGCAGTTCTTCTTTATTCGGAAGCCGAAGGTCTTTATGATTTTTCGGTGCACCCGGACCATCGTACCAAACCCATTTAAATTTTTTGGTTGTGTATTCCGTTTCCGGAAATCTGTAGGTGACAATATTGTTCTCGGGAAAGCCGAAGCCTGTTGGTTTTCTACACTTGTTCTTGATGGTAAATGGAACGTCTAGCGCTAAAGCGTTATAAGGCGTATCGAAAATATGAACCCCCATATCTCCAAGGGTTCCACAGCCATGGTCCAATAGTTTTCTCCAGTTTCCTGGGTGATAAACACCTTCCTTGAAAGGTCTATCCGCAGATGTACCTAACCATAGATTCCAATCCAAAGTACTTGGCACAGGATCACTGCCCATTGGCTGAGGGCCGTCAGTGCCCCAGTTTTTAGGCGACCAAGCACGTACTGTTTTTACTTTACCAATGATCCCAGATTGAATCAATGCGGTACCCAATTTATAGTCATAAAAAGAATGCACCTGAATACCCATCTGAGTGGTCAAGTTCCTATCCTTCGCCATTTGATTCATGGCGCGTGCTTCAGACACATGATGTGTCAACGGCTTCTGGCAATAGACAGCCTTGTTCATTTCCATGGCCATCATAGAAGCTGGTGCATGGGTATGATCGGGGGTAGAAACGACCACTGCGTCAATCGCATCATTCATTTCTTTGAGTAGCACTCGGTAATCTGTGTATACCCTCGCCTTAGGAAACATCTTTTGAGCAGCAGCCAAATTATTAGCATCAACATCGCAAAGCGCAGTCACTTCTACTGCTGAATGAGCAGAAATTGACTTTAGGTCTTCCATCCCCATACCACCTACTCCAATATGAGCTGTCCTCAGTTTATCGGCACTCGAAAATGCCCAGGTAGCTGATGGTAAAATTGTCGCTGAAGTCATGAGTGCAGCTTTCTTTAAAAAATCTCTCTTATCCATATTCCTTAGAGTTTCTTGATCTTGATGTTTCTAAACCATAATGGACTATCATGGTCTTGGAGGCCGATATAACCCGTTTTGAACTTACCATAGTCAGGAAAGTCTTTCCACTTACCTTCCATTTTCTTGGCTTCCCAAGCTTCATCCCATGGCACAAATGATAAAATCTTCTTTCCGTTCAGCCAATGCTCCACTAGTTCTGGCGTAAACTTAATCGTGGTGGTATTCCATTCGCCCGCTGGCTTCACGATTTTTACATTATTATCAGGCGTATGCATGGCATAATCAGCACCAGTTTTTTGCCATTCTTGTAGTGTCGCATTATTGATTTCTTCCCACTTCAAATCATCTAACAACTGATATTCGGGCGAAGCTTCATAGGGTCCACCGTAGCCTTCTACTACATGATATAAAACCCCACTATTCCCTCCTTCAGGGATTTTCCATTCGAGGTAAAGTTCAAAGTTGTCAAACTTCTCGGCTGCATAAATAATGTCTTTTCCTCCCGTCCATTCAACTTCTAGTTTCATATCTGTATCGAAAGTCAAAACGTCATCCTCAATTACCCATTGTGGCGGCATGGTTTCGCCATTGTAGGCACGCCATCCGTCCATACTTGTGCCATCGAAGAGGTAAACCCAATCGTCAGCGGCTTCTTTTGAGGTGCTTTGACAAGCACTTAAACAGATGGTCGCCAAGAAAGCGATCATCATTTTTGTAAGGTTCGTTACTCTCATGATGCTATTTACTTGTTATCGTTTATCGGTGTGATTTTAATATTTCTCCAGCTGACCTTGATGCCGCCTCCATCGTGAATTTGTAAAGCGATAGAGCCCTTTCCCTCTCCGATCTTTTCGTCTTCGATGTGGATCATTTCTGTTCCATTGAGCCAAGTAGTAACCGATGGTCCAACGGCTCGGATCTTCATGGTATTCCACTCGCCCATTTTTAGGGCTTTGTCTTTTTCTGGTTCGGGCTGAATCAACCAACCGCGACCGTAAGACTCATAAATGCCGCCAGTGTGACTTCCTGGAGGCGCCACTTCGGCTTGCCAGCCACTGACCTTTGTACCGTCAACCGTGGAGCGAATAAAAACACCACTATTTCCGTTGGCGTCTTGTTTAAAATCCAGCGTGAGTTCGAAATCGTCATAGAATTCATCCGTAGAAAGGTAGCCATACTGGGCACTGGGGCCGCTTTCGCAAACCAGGTTTCCATCTTCGACATACCACTTTTCTTCACCGTGATTGGTCCAACCGTCTAGGTTTTCACCATTAAAGAGGTCAATGGTTTGTTGAGAAGTGCAACTAAAAAATAATGAGGAACAGAGGCAGGATAGAAATCCTAAGTATAAAAATCGTTTCATAGGGTTGATGCTTGGTTCTAAGATAAGCAATCGAATGGAAAGGATTGACCATTTATAAAAATGGCTTTTATAGTTTAGTATAACATCGGCACTATCAAGTCAAAAAATTAACTATCTCTCAAGGAATCTTGTATATCCATTGCGTAATTGCCAACCTGCTCAACGGAATACATTATGATTAAACTTTTCAATT
>DLQN01000128.1 GCA_002477595.1 Roseivirga sp. UBA7431 | reverse complement strand
TCAATTCTTTTTTTGACACTTCAACCTTTCAAAACCCTTCCTGCTGAAGGGACGACAAAGGTAAGCTAATTATATTTCACAGGGAAAGGTTTAGTGAAAGAAATTGCAATGAATTTCTAAAACACTCTAGTTCAGTGATATGCTATTTTAAAATTGTCTGAGTTCTGTCTGGACCTACCGAAACTATAGTAATTGGAACCCCTGTAGCGCTCTCTATGTACCTTATGTATAACGAAAGTTCTTCCGGCATATCATCCATCGACCTTACTTTTGTAATGTCGTCTTTCCATCCTGGGAGCGTTTCATAGACAGGCTCAACTTCTTCATCTAGCAATTGGAATGGCATCTCTTCAGTGATTGATCCATCCTTCAGCTTATATGCTGTACAAATCTTTATTTCATCAAGAATAGAGAGTACATCAGCTTTCATCATGAAAAGTTGAGTTACCCCATTAATCATGATGGCATACTTCAGTGCTGGAAGATCTAACCACCCACATCGCCTTGCTCTGCCTGTGGTTGCACCAAATTCATTTCCTTCTTTTTGAACGGCTACACCAATCTCATCAAATAGCTCGGTTGGGAACGGCCCACCTCCTACTCTAGTACAATACGCTTTAAAAATTCCGTAGACCTCCCCTATGTTTTGTGGAGCAACTCCAAGACCCGTACAGGCACCTGCAGTCATCGTATTAGAACTAGTGACATAAGGGTAACTGCCGAAATCAATATCGAGTAGTGAACCTTGCGCACCTTCGGCCAAGATGGTCTCAGATGATTGGATGCTTTTATTTATAAGGTACTCTGAATTTACAAGCTTAAACTCTCTTAAGAATTCAATGGCCTCGAAGAAAGGCGCTTCAGCTTCCGCCAAATCATATTCAAACTCATAGTGACCCAATGTGCTTTCATGCTTACTCACAAGGTTTCTATAACGTTCTTCAAAACCAGGCGCTAGGATATCTCCTACCCTTAAACCGTTTCGAGCAATTTTATCCTGATACGATGGCCCTATTCCCTTTAGGGTAGACCCAATTTTATCTTTCCCTTTAGACTTCTCATAGGCAGCATCCAATAGCTTGTGCGTTGGTAAGATGAGCTGCGTCTTTTTTGAAATAAAGAGATTATCCTTTAGGTTGATTTCAAACTTGGCCAAGCCTTCAATTTCCTTTTTGAAAACCACAGGATCAAGCACTACACCGTTACCAATGATGTTCTTGATGTTTTCTCTAAAAATTCCGGATGGTATTTGGTGAAGCACATGCTTATGCCCATCAAACTCTAATGTATGACCTGCATTTGGTCCTCCTTGAAATCTAGCAACAACATTGTACTTAGGGGCTAGGTAGTCAACAACTTTTCCTTTGCCTTCATCTCCCCATTGTAAACCTAAGAGTACGTCTACTTTCATCTATGATTTTCTATTAGCGTGCAGCGCACGTGAATTATGATTTTAGTTCTTTGATTGCTTCTTCTAAAGAATCAGCAATTTTAAATATGGCGGTGAGCTTAGTAATAATTAAAAGCTTATTCACATGTTCGGAGGGTTTCATAATTACAACTTCGCCCTCGTTATTTCTGAACTTAGTCAAAAGAGTAATAAGCACTCCAATTCCGCTACTATTTATGTATTTAACATTTTCAATGTCTATAAGACACAGAATCTTTCCTCTATTGATTGCATCGTTAGCTATTTCTAGAATGCCTGAGCCAGCTTCTTCTCCAATTAAATTTCCATTTAATGAAAGAATGAATATGTCATCTTGATCCCTTGAGGTAAAGTCCATATCAATCTATTTTAGTTCTTTCTTACTCCCATCGTCTGTCCTCTTTTTCGCAAAGAAGTAAAGTGTATGGTGCATGATGTCAATATCAAACATCTCTTCGAGTGTGTTTTGGATGTTTTGAATCCTAGGATCACAAAACTCAACGACTTCCGAAGAGTCAACCATTAATATATGATCGTGTTGCTTATAACCGTATGACTTTTCATACTGAGCCATATTTTTACCGAACTGATGTTTAGTAACTAAATCACACTCCACTAATACGTCTAATGTGTTATATACTGTTGCTCGGGATACTCTATAGTTCTTATTCTTCATGCTGATGTAGAGAGACTCTACATCAAAGTGACCATCTCGAGAGTAAATTTCCTCCAGAATTGCGAACCGCTCAGGCGTTTTTCTCAGTGCCTTATTTTCCAAATAGGCAGTGAAAATTACTTTTACTTCATCAAACACCTTTGTATTGAGCGACATGCGTATTAGTTAGGCTGCAAATATAAGATTCTTTGCCATTAAAGAAATCAAGATTCCCCTTTCTCCTCTACTGATTCAAATCGAGTCACACGCATCACTCCTTGAACCATTTCGAGTTTAGCTATCAACTCGTCTAAGTGATTGGTATTGTTTATGTAAAGCCTGATTTGTCCATCAAAAATACCTGTCTCGGTATCGATACTTATCGACCGCATATTCACTTTCAATTCGCTCGATATAATATCTGTGACATCGCGCATTAGACCGACCCTATCTGTTCCAATAATTCTGAGCCCTGCCAAGAAAGCATTTTGCTGTTCGGATTGCCATTTTGCCTTAACGATTCTGTTTCCATGATTAGACAAGAGCTTGGGTGCGTTAGGGCAAGTCGTTCTATGTATTTTGATACCCTCATTAACGGTTACAAACCCAAAAACGTCATCTCCTGGGATTGGACTGCAACACTTGCCAAACTTATAATCCAAGACATCCATGTCATCACCAATGAGTAAGATATCGGCTTCCGAAGGCTTCATCTTTGTGAAATCATCGGAGTATTCGAAGTTTTTCGTTTTTACCCTAGTGGATTTTTGCTTCTCTATTTTAAAATCCTTGAAATTCTTAATCCTCGAAGGGTCGATTAATCCTTTACCTACTTTATAATAGAAATCCGTAACAGTCTTCTCTTCGAAGTATGCGCGCAATTGATTAGCCACATCCCCATCGAAAGG
>DLQN01000027.1 GCA_002477595.1 Roseivirga sp. UBA7431 | reverse complement strand
AGCGAAAGTTGAGGCTGTCTTATTAAAAGAGTATGAAATGTATAAGGCTTATGTCAGAGCCTTAGGCTTGAGTTTGATTCCAGAAAAGTAGTGCCTAATACTTGAGAAGGCTTCCTTTTAGGAAGTCTTCTTCGCTAATGGTATTTTCTTCATTCGTGTCTGCGTCACTATGAATCTTCCAGATACCGGATACTTTTTTCAGTGTCACATTAAACTTGCTGTAATACGAGGTAGGTGTTACTCCATTGTAGCGGGTTAGCTTATAAATACCAATCTCATACCCCCAGTTGTCTTTTTGGATGCGTTTGATAAAGCTGAATTCAATTCTTTGCTTGACCTTCTGGGCATTCCACCTATTGAATGTTTCTAAGTTTTGGTCTTTATATTCTTGACCTATTAAAATGATATTCTGATCAGCGGGAACTCTTAAAACCTCTCCCGTATGTATTTCATTGAAAAGACTGGCATCTAAGTCTTGATAAGCCTGCATAAAATTAAGCCAGACGTCCTTGTTGATTTTCTCCTGCTCTTCAGCTTGAGAAAAAGCAGATTGAAACAACAATAGCATGACTGCGAGATAGATATTCTTCATTCTAATGACCTTTTCAACAAAACGGTTGACGTGCTGTTTTGGTATATGCTTGTAAAGCCTTGGGTCATCGAGTTTGTAGCAACACACCATTTGACTGGTTTTGTAGCAGGTCGGGGTTTCTGAATAGCGCTATGGCTTGTCTGTAGATCTCGTTAGTTTCATTATAGATTTTATAGAACGCATCATCGTCATAAAGGTCTCTTGCGATTCTTGCCTTCACTAAATAGCTCAAGAGGTTTCGAGATTTATCGAATTGTCTCTTGCTGTATCGAACATTATTCTTGTTGCCTAGAAGTACGAGCTCTTTTAGCATTTCAGAGCTTACTTCAAAATTCGCTTGGTAATCTTCGAAGCTCATTTCTTTTAATTCAGAGTGGTTGTCTCGGTAGTCAAGTGTGTATTCTCTAATGGTATTGCTAGAAGAGAGTCTATTCACATATGCGCTTATGTCGGCAGTATCGAGGGCCACAAAATAGTCGGGCATGATACCACCTCCCCCGTAAACAGTACGTCCATTGGTAGTTTTATATGACAATTCTTCATCGAACTGAACACTGTCCTTCACAAATAATTCTCCTGATGTATAGCGATTATAATAATCAGAGTTGTAGTCCTTTTCACCATCATCATATGGCTTTTGAATAGAACGGCCACTTGGCGTATAATACCTGGCAATTGTCATGCGCAGTTCTGATCCGTCACGCAAGTTGAAAGGTAACTGCACAAGTCCTTTACCGAAAGATCTTCTGCCCACTATAAGTGCACGATCATTGTCCTGCAAAGCACCTGCTACAATCTCAGAAGCAGAAGCACTTCCTTCGTTGACCAGCACCACTAAAGCACCCTCTTTGAAAATACCATCATTCGTGGCGCGTGCTTTACTGTCGTACTTGTCACTTTGCCCTTTTTGACTCACAATTGTTTCACCAGCAGGCAAAAACTCGTTGCTCATGCCTATCGCTGCGCTCATATATCCACCAGTATTGTTCTGTAAATCGAGAATGAGCTTGGTCATGCCTTGTGACTTAAGTTCAGTTAGTGCTTTTTTGAATTCATCATAAGTAGTTTCGGCAAAGCGATTGACTTTGATGTAACCCATCTCACCATCAATCATGTAGCTTGCGTCTATCGAATATTGAGGGATTGCACCTCTCTTCAATTCGAAGGCTAATAATTCAGATTCGTTTCTTCGAACGACACCGACTTCTACTTTAGATCCTCTAGGTCCTCGAAGCATGTCGAACACCTTCGTATTATTCATCCCAATTCCAGCAATGTTTTCTCCGTCTACTGAAACGATCTTGTCTCCAGACACAATGCCTGCTTGTTCAGAGGGGCCACCAGGAAGAGGTGATACTACATAAAGTGTATCACGTAATAGGTTGAATTCAACCCCGATACCGTCATAAGTAGCACGTAGTTGAGAGGCAGCACGCTCCCTGTCTTTTGGTGGAATGTATATGGTATGCGGATCTAACTTGTCCAGCATGTTCTCGATGGATTCCTCTATTAGAGTTTCTGTATCTACTGAATCGACATAATCATTTTCAATGTACTCTAAGAGCTCTCGGAATTTCAGAATTGAACTCAGGTATTTCTTATCCGTTTTGGGTTCGGCAAACTCAGAACCTATCAATATACCAACGATGACTGCGATGGTTAATAGAATAGGAAGCTTGATATGATATGAAGAATTTTTGTAGTCGCTCACTTTTACCCTTTAATTAATTTACTAAAATATGCATTTGACCGGTAAACATGGATAAATGTCATAGTATGATTGTAACGAAACGTCTTAGTTTGTGTTCAAGTTTTTAAGCACTTTGGCTAGAAAACTATGACTGAAAATCGTTAAATTCATAAATCAAGTAAACGAAATGGATAAATTACTCAAGCGCACCATCACCGATCTAGTTTCTGAAAATCACGTTAGAGCCTCAGTACTCTACTATTTCGGAGTGAAATTCTATGATTACAAATTAGAAACATTGGAAGAAGTGTGTGCGAAGCTTGGTATTAATCCAGATTCACTGATCAGCAGTCTAGAGTTGGTGCTTGATGAAAAAGAATCAACACAGAAACAATTAAAGGCTTATCCTGCCGAATTGGTAGTAGAATACCTTAAGCATGCGCATTACCTGTTCATAAAAAAGAGGCTGCCTTATATTGCCCAGTTAATTGATGGTATTGAGGATGTTAATTACAGATATAAATCACTCTCAGTAGATTTAAAATCTGTTTTCCCAATGTTTGTGGAGGATTTCATTCACCATATACATGAGGAGGAGGATACTATGTTTGCTTATGTGGATAGGTTAAGCCGTTTTCTAAATGATGAAAAACCATCTTCCGAGACTTATTATTTAATGGAAGAGTTTTCCGTGCAAGAATTTGCCCTAGGCCATGAAGTGCATGAAAATGAAATGGAAGGGTTCAGAAAATTTACAAACAACTACAAGTATTGTGATGAGGCCGACCTTCATATCAAGGTACTTTATACAGAGCTACAACGTTTCGAGAAAGATTTGTTGATCCATGCGAAAATCGAGAATGAAATTCTCTTCCCAAAGGCCATGGAGTTGGAACGCCTCGCCAAAATCAAGTTTCAGGATGTGTCTAAATTGAATTAATGGGAAGAATCATTGCCATAGATTATGGCACTAAAAGAGTTGGACTAGCTGTAACTGATCCGCTTCAAATTATTGCTTCTGCGTTAGATACTATTCACTCTAAGGATATTATTGCCTATTTAAAAGATTATGAGGTTAATGAAGGTATTGAATCCTTCGTTTTAGGTATGCCAAAGAAGCTTGATGGCACGCCTACCAATGCTACTCCTCTGGTTCAACAATTTCATCGGCTTTTGAAAAAGAATTTTCCTGGAAAACCCGTTTATTTGCATGACGAAAGATACACTTCCAAAATGGCGCTTGATGCCATGATCGCTGGAGGGGTAAAAAAGAAGGATAGGAGAGAGAAAGGGAATATCGATAAGGTAAGTGCTACCATTATTCTCCAATCTTTTCTGGAAAGCAAATAACATATGATTTATCCAATTGTCGCCTACGGTGATAACGTACTCAGGAAGGAAACCAAAGATTTCCCTCAAGATTCTAAAGACCTTACAAGCCTGGTTGAAAGCATGTATGAAACCATGTATAACGCCAATGGCGTTGGTCTAGCAGCTCCGCAAATAGGAATGTCTCATCGTATTTTCATTATTGATTCAACTCAAATGAGCGATGATGAGGATGATAAAGATATTGTAGGGGTGAAACGTGCTTTCATTAACCCTGAAATATTGGATGAATACGGAAATGAGTGGAGCTTTGAAGAAGGTTGCCTAAGTATTCCCGATGTGCATGCCGAAATCATTCGTCCTGAAAAGCTTACTATTAATTACTACGATGAGCTTTGGAACGAACATGAAGAAGAATTTGATGGCCTGACTGCTCGTGTTATTCAGCATGAATTCGATCACTTGGAAGGTGTTTTATTTACGGATTATGTAAAAGGCCTTAAGAAGCAGATGCTTCGTTCTAAGCTTGTTGGTATTTCAAAAGGAAACGTAAGCGTGAAATATCGCATGAAGTTTCCTATCAAGAAATAACCAAAACCATAAGCCATGAGAGTGATTAAGTTATGTGTTATAATGTTTATCATCTCATTGATGGCTTGTCAATCAGAGGTCAAAGTTTCAGGCACTTTTGAGTCTTCGGTCGAGTCGCCATTTATTCACACGGTTTATTTTTGGTTCAAAGAAGATGTTACCCATCTTGAAGTCAAGCAATTTGCCGAGGCTAGCAAGTCTTTGGCGAAGATTGAGGGTGTACTAAAAGTCTACGATGGAACCCCAGCGGCCACAGATCGACCTAGCTTGGAAAAGAGCTATGACTACGCATTAGTTGTGCTCATGAAAGATATTATAGCCCATGATGCCTACCAACAAGATCCAATCCATTTGAAGCTTTTATCGACTTACAGCAGTATGTTTGATAGAATATTAGTCACAGATATCGACAAGTAATCAATAATACTTAAGTCTTTAAAGCCAGTTAAGCCTACTTTTCCTTTGTAGAGCGGTCATAATCCCTATTTTTGTGCCTTTGTTCTTAACAAAATAAAGCCGTTGATATGCAACAAGTAGATGATTTTTTGAAGTTAGTTGATAGTTATATTGGTAGTGCTGGTTGGTTTCCGTTTGCCTTATTGGGCGTTGGTCTCTTCTTTACTATCTATCTGAAATTTCCACAAATAAGATTTTTTGGTTTTGCTTTGAAAGTTGTCAAAGGAAAATTTGATAGGGCCGATGATGAGGGAGATACGTCTCACTTTCAGGCGCTGACTACAGCACTTTCAGGTACAGTAGGTACAGGTAACATCGCTGGTGTTGCTTTGGCGCTGCACTTAGGTGGGCCTGCCGCTTTGTTCTGGATGCTTGTAACGGCTGGAATCGGTATGTGTACCAAATTTGTCGAAGTAACGCTTTCGCACAAATACCGTGAGAAATCTTCTGACGGCACGATGTCAGGAGGGCCTATGTACTATATGAAGAATGCCAAATTCAATTGGTTTGGCAAGCAGATTAATATGAAGTGGTTGGCGATTGTTTTTGCCATCGCCACGGTATTGTCAGCTTTCGGTACAGGAAGTTTACCTCAAATTAATAGTATCTCAACATCTATCCAGGCCACATTCGGCATCGAGCTTTGGATTACTGGTGCAGTACTGGCTGTGTTGCTAGGGATAGTGATTATTGGTGGTATTAAGCGTATTGCCGCTATTACTGAGAAGCTGGTACCTACAATGGCGGTCATCTATTTTATTGGATGTTTTGCAGTAATCTTAGCTAATCTTGGAAATTTGATTCCTTCAATTGTCTCAATTTTTGCTGACGTGTTTACAGGTTCAGCAGCGGCAGGAGGATTCCTAGGTGCTACATTATCCTTCGCATTTGGCAGAGGTGTTAACCGTGGACTCTTCTCTAACGAAGCAGGTCAAGGTAGTGCGCCAATCGCTCACGCATCTGCGAAGGCACATGAGCCAGTATCTGAGGGCATGGTTGCTATCTTAGAACCATTTATCGATACAATTATCATCTGTACAATCACTGGGTTGACCTTGCTATCTTCAGGTGTATGGAACGAAAAACATGAAAATATATTTCAGTCCGCGGACATGGAAATACTTGCAGGTACAACCTATACTGATCAGACAGAGGCTGGAACTAGACAACTTTCAGAGCACATTAATGGAATCACTGAGCTAGAGTTATTTGATGGTCCTTTGGATGTTTATGAAGGTAAAATTAGTGCTGATGCAACAATTATTCATGCCAGGTCATTGGCCGAAAATGTAGTAGTAATGAATGATGGTGATGAGCCTTTCACTGGGATAGTCCTAGTTAGAAATGGTAAACCAGTTGATTCTAACGAGACGTTTACCGGTGAGTCTTTGGTGCATAGTGCGCCATTAACGACAATCGCTTTTACGAAAGGATTCTTCGGTGAATTTGGAAAATACATAGTGTCAATTGGCTTGTTGTTGTTTGCCTTTAGTACGGCTATTTCTTGGTCTTACTATGGAGATAGAGCGATGACCTTCCTTTTAGGATCAGGCTCAGTTAAGTATTTCAGAATTGTTTATGTAGTGGCTTTCTTCTTGGCATCGTTTCAGGATACCACCATCATTTGGACTTTGTCAGGTATAACTATCGCACTGATGACCTTGCCTAACCTTGTTGGTATATTCTGGCTGCGAAAGGAAATGAAATCTACCATAGCGGATTACTGGAGAGACTTCAAGAAAGAGTTTCCGGATGTGAAGACTCCTGAATAATTAATGGGGCGCGCGATAAAGGAATTGAAGTCAGGCGAAAGCCTGACTTTTTTTATGCCTTGTCGTCAATAAGATCCAGTGACGCATCAACACCTTCTTTGAAGTATTGTATCACAATGGATGCTTGTGCCTGCGTAGTTTTTGATTTACTAACTGTAGAGGCTCTCAGGACAGTACCTCTTAATGTATCTGGTAACCACTCACCCTTTGTTAGGGGTTTTGCGCTAGTGTAGTCAATGTCTTTGTTAGCGGACCATTGAGTGATATAGAAGTAGGGTTCATCCACAACAGCATCTGCAATGGCAAAACCTAGACTGAATGATTTAGCAGCTTCTCCTTTATTATTCAAGACCATTGGAATGTCAGTACTAATGTCAAAATGGTGGGGCCAGGTTCTTACGGTCGAAGCCGTTTTGAACTTCTGGGCAAAGTATTCCAACACTTCATTGCTGTTGGCTCTGTAGTTTGCAATCTCTTGAAAAAGTTCAGGGGTATTTAAGTCATATACGGCTCCGCTATCCGTTTTATGCGATGGGATATCATAGTGAATATCCATCTTCATTTGCGAAGCGTCTTTTCCGAAAGCCTTCAGTTGTCTTTTTATCCATTCGAGTGCTTCTTCATTTGTTTTACTATGCAGAGTAAACTCAGACACAGCTTCCATACCTGCATTATAGACTATTAGGCTCATGGATTTGGGGTGCATTGCGAAACGGAAGTTTCCTTTTCGTTCGCGAATCCAGTTTCCTGCCAAGACTTCTTCTTCGGGCAGCCACCTTAAGTTGGTATGGCTGTCGTCAGCTTGTTTTTTTACATAATGTTTACCTGCCATTGCGATGAACTGGACCGCTCGATGAATTTGATCGAAGGCTGGAGCTAACGCTTTAGGGTCTTGCCCCAGTAATTTCCAATTGGATTTGATTGATGCTAAACTCATTTTCATCGACTAATTTCTTTCATGTCCTTATCAAAGGATGTTAGACAACTAGGACAAGTATGTCCTTGTTCGTGCTTTTTCAGCTGAATACCACTCACATGATTCACCACAAAATCTTTGATGAAAGCATGCTGACTTGCTTTATTGTTAACATCAATTTGTTTGTCTTTCATTAAGTCTATGGCTTTTCCACCATATTCTTGCTTACCCCAACAGTTAGGGCAAACGCTCTCAGGCGTTGGAAGAGAATTCTTTTTCCAATCGAATAGTCCCATATCAATCTTTAATTTTTACACCTTTCCAGAAAGCAACATGATTTTTGATGCCTTTGGCCAACTCTTTTGTTTCAGGATAGTACCATGCCGCATCGGTGTTTTCAGAACCATTTACAGTAATGGTATAATAGCTAGCCATTCCTTTCCAAGGGCAGTTAGATTTTGTACTACTTGCCTGATAATATTCTTTCTTGATCGTATCATGTGGGAAATAGTGATTTCCTTCTACTGTAACAGTATCATTACTTTCAGCGATAACTTCGCCATTCCATATTGCTTTCATACGTTAAGATTTAAATGCTAGTCTAATGACCCAAGTCCAAAGGTAATGTTCTATTAGATAAGACCTACATCTGTAAGAACCTCTAGCATAGCAGTGCTTAAATAAGAGGTAAACACAATGATCACCGGATAGCAGGAAGTAGTTTTAGCCTTACGAAGTTACTCATTAGTGTAAGCGTTTGATTTTTTGAGGATCGATATATAGTATGTTCCATTCGTCTAGTTCAGTGACCATGCCTTGAATGTTAGTAGCATCCGCTACAAAGTCTAAAACCTCTTCATTAATATCTTCACCTTTAAGCCCTTTGAGGATATAGTACTCAGCAATATTTTCTGGTGTTTGTACTACATAGACAGGAGGGATGCCTCCTGAGATGCAAAGTATAGCACAGGAACGGTGAGGCTTGCTTTGAGCAGGTTTCATGGAACCGAAGTAGCATTTTGCATCAACAATTTCACCAGTTAGTGTCTTATTGATCATAGTGGTCGGATATACCTTGTACCTAATCGCATTATCCAATTTTTCATGATTTAATAAAGCATTTTCCTTTTCAGTTAATTCCATTAGGGTAAATCCATCCTGATAGACCAATGTACCTCGGATAGTTACTTCATATTCACTGATATTTGCCCCAATCTTTTTTTGCATTTTCTCGACTGAAGTTCTTGCCCCGAACTTGCCGAAATCAATCAGCATAATATTCTTACCAACTTTGCCCTCACTATCTGCGAGAATTCTCATATGGGGGACAGGTTCCATTCTAATCACCCCTTTTACTTCTGTCAACTCACCATACTCGTAAGTACCATTTGTAATGTGGTCGTGCGAAGTTGAGAGGAAATAAGATACGCCTCCC
>DLQN01000048.1 GCA_002477595.1 Roseivirga sp. UBA7431 | reverse complement strand
TCTATATCAGGCGTGTTTTCAAAGCTATAATGAGGTGTAATGGTAATTCCCTCAAAAGTAACAATAGGTTCTAGCGTTGGGGAGACGATGAATGTCTTCATACCAGGGTCAGTATGAAAAATAGTGTGTTGAAAGATATCGTATGGCGCCATCAGCTCTGAGTTATAAACTCCATTGATGGCTAAAAAGCCAACATTCAGTACCTTTTGAGGTGCATTAACAGGATTGTAGATCTCTAAACTTGTCTGTGCAACTTCTTTCTTGCCTGAGAACGTTGAACACCCTGATATGAACACTGTGAGTATTAAAAAATAGATTTTCTTCATGTCAGTTTCCTTTATAAATGACCCCATTCTTCATCACCATATTCACTTTTTTCAAGTTGGAAATATTATCGATTGGATTTCCTTCTACGGCTATAATATCTGCCAAGAAGCCTTCTTTGATTTGCCCTAACCGTTCTAAATGAAACATTTCTGCATTGAGAGAAGTAGCAGACTGCAAAGTAGATTCAGGAGTCATCCCATAATCTACCATCATCTCCAGCTCACGTGCATTTTCACCATGCGTGAAAACCCCAACATCTCCCCCGAATACAATTTTGACTCCAGCATCTAGTGCCATTTTGAAAGATTTACGTTTGTTCGAAATTCTAGTCGGCTCAGGGTCTAGCCCCTTTTTCCATCCTCCATATTGGCTAATGGCATCACCAGCGGCTAGTGTTGGGCAAAACCCAATTCCTTTTTCTGCCATAAGGGCAAACAATTCTGGCGTTCCACCATCGCCATGTTCAATCGTTTCAACCCCGGCTTCTATCGCTCTTCTCATACCCTCGGGGGAAGCTGCATGTGCAACTACATATCGACCACTGCTTTCAGCCATTTCAATAATGGTTTTAAGTTCGGCTACGGTAAAAGTAGCTTCAGCTGTTCCGTTTGGTCCCCAACGATAATCAGCATATACCTTTATAAAATCTGCACCATGGCCGATTTGATCACGCGTCACTCTAATCAATTCATCAAAACCATCAGCTGTTTCAGCGCCAAGCGGTACTTGAACTCCTTCGTGAAAGCCTTTTGGACCATAGCTTCCCGTTGCCACAATGGCTTTGCCTGCTACTAACAGTCGAGGCCCAGGAATCACACCTTTATTCACGGCTTGTTTCATGCCGACATCGGTGTAACCAGCCCCTTCAGAACCTAGGTCTCGCATGGTGGTGATTCCTGCCATCAAAGATGCCCTTAAGTGGTTCACCGCACGAGCTGATCTTTCAGCAAATGATTCTTTCAACACCTGATCGTTCCAAGAGGTTTCGTTGTAAGGGTGAAGCAGAATGTGAGAATGCCCTTCAATCATTCCCGGCATTAAAGTCATGCCTTTTAGGTTAACAGTCTCCTTGGCATTAATACTTCTAGCAGGCCCTGCGTACATAATTTTATTCCCCGAGACAGTCACCACCCAGTTTTCATGCATGGTCTTCCCGTCAAAGACTCTATCAGGTTTTAATAAAAAGTCTACCTGTGCATGACCAAAGAGTGGTAGGCACAGTACTAGCAGGAATAAAATCGGCTTTCTCATTTGGCAAATATTTGAGATGGGTCTTTGAATGACTTGAATTCAAGCGCATTCCCGCTTGGGTCTAGAAAAAACATGGTTGCTTGTTCACCCACCTCGCCTTCAAAACGAATGTAGGGTTCAATGATAAAGTCAGTGCTTACTTCCTTCAGCTTGTCCGCCAAAGTATGCCACTGATCCCATTCTAAAAGTGCCCCAAAATGCCGAACAGGTACGTTCTTACCATCGACCTGGTTCGTGTGGGCTACAGCAAGTTCTTCAGGCTTAACATGTGCGCTCAGCTGGTTACCAAAAAAGTTAAAGTCGATCCACTTTTCGGTAGAACGGCCGATTTCGCAGCCTAAAAGACCACCGTAAAATTCGCGAGTTGATTCAATGTCCTTAATGGGAAATGCTAAATGAAAAGGAGAAGGAGAAGTCATTGTTAATTATTAGTTTAGGGTTAACAGACATCAATTTAGCACTTAAATATTTTCATCGAAGCATTCTGAGGAATTCGTCTCTTTCAGAATTTAGCGGATCGCTATCTATTGACTTATAGTCATGAAAAAAAGCTGATCAAGGTTCTGTTTTATCTTATTTCGTCTTACCGATTACGGTTCGTGAATTACCAGCTGCCGCCAGAACCTCCGCCCCCAAACGAACCACCACCGAAGCCGCCAAAGCCTCCGCCTCCACTACCTCGTCTTTGATTATTGCCCATACTATTGCCCATCATCATCCACGTCCACCACGGAATGCGTCTTGAACCAACAGCTCCTTTTCTTCTCTTACTCACAATCGCTGGGATTATAAAGAAGAACAGAATGAACAAAATGAAGAATGGAAATCCCTCTTCGCCCTCTTCACCACTTTTCTTTCTGTTTTGGCCAAATTCTTCAGCTTTAAACTCTCCTGAGGCAAGCTTAAAAATTGCTGTCGTAGCATCGTCTAAGCCTTTGTAGAAATTTCCCTCTTGAAACCTAGGGTTCATGTAGTCTTCTCGAAGTGTAAAGGTGGCCGCATCAGTAATGGAGCCTTCCATGCCATACCCAGTAACTATGGCTGCCTTTCGGTCATTGATAGATACAACAATAAAAACACCGTTATCCCTTGATGTACCCACTCGCCATTTTTCACCCGTTCTTTGAGCAAAATCAACCACTTCATAACCACCGAGTGATGCTACAATAAGAATGGCTACTTGGGTTGAGGTACTATCTTCATACCCGAGCATTTTATTTTCTAATGCCCTAAGTTCTTGATTCGACAGGGTGCTCCCTGTTAAATCCGTTACCAAGCGGGGCGGGGTTGGTGCATCGGGAATACCGCTTTGGGCAAAGCCCAAAGTACTTACCGATAAGAGAAGTATAATAATCAAATTTCTCATGTTAGTTTTTGCCAAATGAAATGTCGTCTGATAATTCGTTCTTGTCAGCCTTCAGATACGGAAAGTGCTCCTTCAAACGCGCTCCCGTACAGATGATTCCTTCAACCAAGCCTTTTGTTAAATCTCCAGTTTTAAAGTGACCCAGCATCTTTTCCTTAGTGATATCCCAAAAGTCATTTTCAACCTTCTCATTAATGCCTGAATCACCAATAATGGCAAACTTATTCTCCTTCACCGCCATATAAATGAGCACACCATTGCGCGTGTCCGTCTTATGCATATTCAGTTGATCGAACATTTGAGCAGCACGATCTAACACGTTATCAGTTTTACAATGATCTTCCAAATGCACTCGAATTTCTCCACTTGTATTTAGCTCGGCCTCTTCAATGGCCGCCTTAATACGCTTCTTCTGTTCTGAGCTAAAAACTAGGTCTGCCATTAGTCAAAAGTTACTTTTGGTGCTGTCTCTGCTCCTGATATTGCTTGGAAATATCCCTTCTGATCGAAGCCAAACAGATTGGCATAAAGGTTTTTGGGGAAGCTCCTTATGTAGGTATTATAGCCTTGCACCTCTTGATTAAAGTTTCTCCGCTCTACAGCAATCCTATTTTCTGTTCCTTCTAATTGAACCTGTAACTGCTGAAATTGAGTGCTTGCCTTCAGATCGGGATAACGCTCTACGGTTACCAATAACCTGCTCAATGCTGAACTCAAGCCTTGTTGTGCTTGATCAAAGTTAGCAATCGCTTCAGGCGACAAGTTACTAGGGTCGATAGTCACAGCAGTCGCTTTTGACCTCGCCTCAATTACCCCTGTTAGTGTTTCCTGCTCAAAGTTTGCGTAGCCCTTAACCGTATTGACCAAGTTAGGAATTAAGTCCACCCTTCTTTGATATTGATTCTCGACTTGGGCCCATGAGGTATTGATACCTTCATCTCTTAGAACCATTGTATTATAGGTCCCTTTTATACTTGAGTAACCGACTAATAGTAATACAACTACTACAATCAGAATAATCCATTTTTTCTTCATCGTCAGTTTGGTTTTAATAGAAATTACACATTTTCCACTACAACTTATATGCTAACTTTGTTATCGGACAATATGACAGATAAGCGTAGCCCATGAACACCGAAGACTTTCGTAAGCATGCCCATGAACTAGTTGACTGGATGGCCGACTATTTTGAAAATGTCGAGGACTACCCTGTCTTACCAGATATTCAACCAGGGGATATTTTTAAACAACTTCCTACCGAAGCACCTACTTCTGCAGAATCCTTTGATGATATCTTCAAAGATTTCAAAGACATCATTATGCCGGGCATTACGCATTGGGAGAGCCCCAACTTTATGGCCTACTTTCCAGCGAACAAGAGCAAAGCTTCAGTCCTTGCCGAAATGCTGATGAGCACACTAGGTTCTCAGTGTATGATTTGGTTGACTTCTCCTGCCGCGGCCGAATTGGAAGAAAGCGTAATGAATTGGGTGCGGGATATGCTCGGTTTACCAAAAACCTTCACAGGTGTCATTCAAGATACCGCCTCCACCGCAACCCTTTGCGCCATTCTCACTGCTCGCGAGCGAGCAACTCAATTCTCTGTTAACGAGAAAGGGTTTGAACAACAGAAATTTACGGTATATGCCTCAGCAGAAATTCATTCTTCCATAGAAAAAGCGGTCAAAATTGCCGGAATAGGTGCGGCACAGTTCAGACCAATTCGCGTGGATGAAAACTTCGCGATGTTGGCGGATCAATTGGAAAAAACGATTGAACAAGACATCTCTCAAGGCTTTATTCCACTTTGTGTTGTATCGGCTATTGGTACCACGAGCACTACAGCGATTGATCCAATTGCAGCCGTCAGCAAAATATGTCTCAAACATAAAATATGGCACCATGTAGATGCTGCTTACTCTGGGACTGCCTTGGTGCTTCCAGAAATGCGCTGGATGTCTGAAGGCGTAGAAACTGCAGACTCATTTGTGTTTAATCCTCACAAGTGGATGTTTACGAACTTTGATTGTACGGCATACTATGTAAAAGACCCCGTTAGCTTGGTTAACACTTTCACGATAACGCCTGACTATCTGAAAACTTCTGTGGACCATGAAGTAAAAAACTATCGAGACTGGGGCATTCCATTAGGCCGAAGGTTTCGTGCACTGAAACTCTGGTTCGTAATCCGAGAAATGGGTGTAGAAGGAATTCAAAACACCCTTCGCAAGCACATTACTTTGGGCAAATGGTTAGCGACCGAAGTTATTAAACATCCAGATTTTGAATTGATGGCACCCGTTCCATTGAACACTGTATGTTTCAGGTTTACCAAAGGGCCAGAAGACCAGCTTGACCAATTAAACGAGCAGATCATGAACAACATCAACAAATCAGGTAAGCTCTTCTTTACGCAAACCAAGCTTTACGATCAATTTACCCTTAGGCTATGTTTTGGCAATACAAATTTGGAAGCCTACCATGTAGAAAATGCATGGCAGTTAATTCAAGATACCGCGGCAGCGTTGAAACAAGAATAAGAACCTTCAGTTATTCGATTATGTATAACAAGCTTACCTCTTTGCTATTGATCCTAATATTCATCCTTAGCTGCAACCCCGACAAACAAACGAAAGTCGATCCAAACGAAATCACTTTCGCTACTGACGATGCTTCTGTGCTATTCTTCAAGAATGTAAGACAGCTCTATTATGAGATGGAAGAAATGGAGGCGGCAAAACTCAAAATCTTTCGGCATAAAAAGCGTGATCAATCACAAGACGAACCCATCATAAACTTAGCGATCGTTGAAAATTGGAGGTTTGATGAGGCTTATTTATTGCTCGAGCCCAATGCGGTTATCTCTAGCCTCAATGAGTTCACGATAAAATGGGAAGGGGAAACGGGTACAGGGGAAATTCTATACCGTCAAGGAAATAAGTCTGACCAAGTCGCCTTTGCCGATCAAATCTACGGGTGCATACAACAAGGCTGTACTTTTTCTATTCAAGTAAACGATATATGGGACACTTTTCTGGGTTCAGAAAAGTCTAGAGAGGCATTCAGGGTAACGATGTTCGACTACTACAGACTAGTCAAACGGATCTGATTAATGCTCCTCTTTCTTCTTTTTGCCTTTGAAAATGGCATCGTGCTGGCTCAAAGCCGCTACAAAACCGACTAGGATTACAACAATCCAAAGAAAAGTATTTGCGCCTGAGGCAATTGGTGGATCAAACAACATAGTTCTTTCTATTTAGGCTATAAAGATACGGCAAATCTCAATTGTTAAGAAGCCCTTCACATTTTTTTAACTGCTGTGTAACAATTAAGTAGTATTAAGGCCTAAAATGTAATAATAAGTTAACCCGTTTTGGCCACCAAAACCGTCCTTTTGGTTCTACTTTCGGAAATACAAAGTTCCCAAAGGAATGAAGAGTGTTTTAAAAGAAGAGCGTAAGAAAAGAAAGATCACCCAAGAACAGTTGGCTCAGATGGTGGGGGTTTCTCGGCAAAGCATTAATGCCATAGAAAGAGGTAAGTACACGCCCTCCACAGTGCTGTCACTCAAGATTTCCGAAATTTTTAACACTTCTGTCAATAAGCTCTTCGAATTAGAGGCTTCGGACTATCGATCATAAGCTATTCTGATCTCATGAATTTTCTGTAATTTGATATGTCGCCCTTATTGACAGTCAATCACATACAGAAACTATGGCAAAGAAAATCAAGATTTTATCAATTGATGGTGGTGGGATTAGAGGCATCATCCCAGGAACCATTCTCCATTATATCGAAACTGAAATCCAGAAAAGACCCGGGCAAGAAACCACTAAGCTAGCAGATCATTTTGACCTCATTGCGGGTACTAGTACTGGAGGAATTCTTACCTGCATCTATCTTATACCAGATGAAAAAGGCCTCTCTAAGTATACTACAGAAGCCGCTCTCAACCTCTATTTACAAAACGGAGCGGAGATCTTCAGCAGAAGTTTTTGGCAAAAGTTAAGGACTTTGAATGGTGTTGCTGGAGCCAAATACTCAGCAGATCAAATCGCAAAAAAACTTGATGAGTACTTTGGTGATCATTGGATTTCTGAGTTGA
>DLQN01000120.1 GCA_002477595.1 Roseivirga sp. UBA7431 | reverse complement strand
TCCAATTGATCGTACAGAGCCTTACAATTTTTCTAAAGAGGTTGTGACTGTCTAGCGTCTAGCATTGTAGTTTATCCTGGCATACCCTACGAGTTGATCTCCTCGGGAGCCCAGTGGTTTGAAGTATACTAAGATTTCGTACAGGTTTTCAGTATCAAAGAAGCTTTGCTCAATTCGGTATGGATCGTTTGAGCTAACGCTATAGACATAATTATACCAGCCCTGTTTTAACAATTGATTTGAATAATAAACCTGATTAATGGGGTCGTAATTCATCAAAGAACTTTTGTCCTTGATCCATTGATTGAACTCGCCAACCACATGGATATCCTCTTCCGTTTCTGGATAATCTAGGGTGAGTGTTACATCCACATATTCGGAGGTCAATCGACCTGAACGACCTGCTTCTAGATCTCGAATGTAATATTGCCCATTTACGTCAAGCATTTGAAAGTAGGCTGGATCTCTCACTTTATCCGTCATGACTCTGGCTTCAGGTTTATTGTCCTTAAAGCCAATCTGAGCTATGTTTCTTCCAGAAGCATTGACCGTGCTGATATCGAAAAACCGAAATTCATTCCAGCCCGAGAAATCATTTTCAGCACCCAGGTTTTGATAACGGATGAGTTTGGCATTATCATCCATAAAAGTAGGGTATAGGCCTGTTTTGGTGACATCCGGCCGCTGATTTTGACGTACTACTACCGTAAAGTCTTCACTTGGGTTTATCGATGTAAGTCCGCCATAATTCATCGTGACTTCGATCCGTTGATTAGATAATCTTTTGGGTACATCTGAAGATCTGCTAATATTTCCGCCAACGGCCACTTGATTTTTGTAAAGAGAAAATCGCTTTGATAAGATAATGTCCTTCTTTTTCCGATCGCGGTAAACAACAGCTAAATAATTACCTGTCTCTTTGAATTTGGGCAGTTGATAGGTGTAATGCACATAGTTGATTTTTGCCTCTGAGCTGAATTCAAAATTTTCGATTTCAAACTCGTTGTATCCCGTCATATACATTGGAGCCCTTAGATCGGAGGGTGTCCAATCGGCATTGCAGTGAATGAAATAGACAAAATAGTAATCTGCGTCTTCTCGTAAATCATCGAACTCTAAAAAGAGCTCTTTCCCGTCATCAATATCTTTAATGGGTGGTGAGAGTACTGATTGTATTGAAGGGCCGTTGGGATAAAGCTGAACGGTCTTTATGGTAGATTCATATACTTGGTCTTGGTACACCAATTGCTTTTGCCCGTATACAAGGGAAGACAAAAAAGTAAGTGATAGGATTAGGAAATTGCTTTTCAGGGTGTTCATTCGTTTTAATAACTTTTTTCGCATAAAATCTTGTCTTAACAACCTTTTAGTTCTTTGTTGTGTCAATTATATCACGAGAAGACAGTGTGCTGCGTAAATGATCCAAGATATAGAATTAATTAATAAATGTATCAAAGGTGAGCTGAAGGCGCAGCGCGAACTTTACGATCGCTATGCTGCAAAACTGATGCCAGTGGCAATGCGCTATGGTAAATCTCAGGAGGATGCTGAAGATATTCTTCAGGATGCCTTTATAAAGGTATTTAACAGGCTAGGGTCATTTCGACAAGAAGCACAATTTCTTACCTGGTTAAAACGCATTGTTATTAATACATCCATCAACCACAATAGAAAGAAGCTATATCAACAACCTATGCTGGATATAGAGAAAACGCCATTGCATGTGGAAAACGAATTGATCTTATCCAACCTACACTTTACCGAAATCATGGCCATGCTGCAAAAGCTACCAGTCGGTTGTAGAACAGTATTTAACCTCTTTGCAATAGAGGGTTATGGCCATAAAGAGATTGCGGAACAATTGGAGGTTACAGAAGGAACTTCCAAGTCGCAATATGCTAGGGCAAGAGCGCTTTTGAAATCTATGATTGATGAGGCAAACCGAGTTGTTCAATCTAATCAGGTAATGTTATGAGCAGTTTTGAAGAAGATATTCAAAATATGTTTGAAGGGGCAGAGTTTCAGCCTTCGGATAAGGTTTGGGCGGGTGTTGAAGCTGGCTTAGCGCCTAAAAAGAAGAAAGGGATCTTCTTTATGTGGCAGACTTATGGCATAGCCGCTGGAATCGCAGCAGTGCTATCCTTTGGGCTTTTGCTGAACAATGGATTCTTCAATGATGGCGCTGCTTTACCGATTAAAGAACGATCAGAAGTTGAGAAAACGCTGAACGATACAACGACAAATGATCCTGAATCTGACAAGATCCATTCTTTACAGCAACCAAATGAGGAATCTAAGCGATCATTAGCTGCGATCGGACGTGAAGGTATGGCTAAAGATGAGAAGACCCTTTCGAGTGATGGGCAAGCCAATCTACAGGCCAGTTTTAATCAGCCAGTAGAAGATTTAAAGGATGTTCAACTTCCAAACCAATTCAATAATGTGCTCCGTATCGAAGCGGGTAGTGAATTAGGTAGAAGCATTCAATTGGCTAATGTGAAGCCGTACAGAAGTAGTCTTGCTGCTGAGAAGCTGATGTTCAATTCAAAAATGGATATGGAACCAATGACAAGTTTAAATGGACTTTATGCCATGAGTTCAGTATCCGAGGCCATCGATTTTGATGGAGAAAACAGTATCAACGGGTCATTAGGGAACAGTGTGTTGAACATTTCTTCTACAGGATCGAGTAGCTTGTCGGAGTCAACTATTCTAGACCCTAATTCCAATAATGCTTTGAATACTCGTGTAGAATCCGGGCAGGATCAAGCATTGGGGGCAATCAGTGCAGGATTGGGTGTCTCATTGCAATTGAACAGAAAACTGTCACTCAATTTAGGTGCGAGATATTCAGAGTTCAGGTTTAAAAATAGTTCGAATGCCTATTCAATAGAAGGAGGTAAGTCACTCCCAATTTATGTGCCAGTTGGTTTCAGTACAGATAACGTGTTTTTTGTAGGAGACTACGATTTAGAAAACACGGTGCAAAGCATGTTTCTTCAGGGTACCTTGAGTTACAAAGTATTGGATTTAGGTAAATTTGATTTATCGATCAACGCAGGGGTAGGAATAGACTATTTCTTGGCATACAAGGTCAAAGGGGAGCTTAACTTTTTAGAGACACGCAAAGTGAATGCTTCTGAAAGTGACTTCCTTAACCGGACAAATATGAGTGGCGTTTCAGGCCTTGGACTCAACTATAGATTGAATAATCAATTTGGACTAAGCGGTGACATTAGTTACCGCAGGTTTTTAACGGGCAGTGGAACTGACGTTAACGCTAAGCCCTCTTCAGTGCTTGGATTTGGTCTTTCCTTGAACTATTTCTTGACAAGAAAGGAAGAGTGATTAGTCTTCTAGTGCGTCAATTTGTGTAGCCAATTCTTCCCACTGCAGTTGGTAAGCGTCTAAGCTGTCTTTTGACTTCTGATGCGTCTGACTCTTCTCCGCCAAAAGCGTAGGGTCTCCAAATACTTCAGGTTTTCCAAGGTCCACTTCGATATTAGATACTTCTGTTTCTAATACTTCGATTTGCTCTTCTATACTAGCGAGTTCTTTTTTTAAGCGCTTCAGCTCTTTTTCAGCCTCATTATCACGAGGTTTTGGCTGGTTATTTTTGGCCTTAGTCTTTTCCTCTGCTTTTGGCTTTTGCTCCTTTATAGTTGCTTGCGTTTCCCTTTGCGACTGCCAATACTCATACTCAGCATAGGTGCCAGGGTATACTTTTAGTTCTTCATCCTCGATGTACCAGATTTTATTGGCAATCTGAGTAACAAAGTGTCTATCGTGTGATACAATAACAAAGGTGCCCTCGTACTGCTGTAGTGCTTGAACTAAGATATTGACAGATAAGAAGTCCAAATGGTTAGTCGGCTCATCCATCATTAAGAAGTTGGCTTCCGATAGGAGTGTTTTGGAAAGTGCTACCCTAGATTTTTCACCTCCAGAAAGGACTTTTATTTTTTTGAAGACATCTTCGTTTTGAAAGAGAAAACAACCAAGAATTCCTCTGAGCTCGCCTTCTGTTTTATTACTACCAGCTTGTTTTAGCTCCTCTAATATTTCATTTTGAAGATTTAATGCTTCTAGCTGATGCTGTGCGTAAAAGGCGGTGTTCACATTAAAACCTTCTTTTCTCTCTCCCTCAACTTTCTCAGATCCAGCAATGATGCGGAGCATGGTAGACTTACCCTTACCATTAGCACCAATCAAGGCAATTTTATCACCTCTCTCAATTTGGCCACTGGTATTCTTTAGAATTTGAAGATCGCCATAGGCCTTAGATATGTTGTTTAGCTCAACGATATACCGACCAGATTTCTGTTTGAATCCGAACTTGAAATTCATAGAGACATTTTCGTCTACTACATCTTCAATCAAGTCCATGCGCTCTAATGACTTTACACGGGATTGTACCTGGCGTGCTTTAGTAGCTTTTGAGCGAAAGCGTTCTACAAAACGCTCCGTTTGCTTAATCGCTTGCTGTTGATTTTCGAAGGCATTCTTCTGGATCTCTTCACGAAGGGTCTTCTCTTTCAAATAGAAAGTATAGTTGCCAGCGTATTGCGTTAGAACTGATCTTGCCACCTCAACTGTGGACGAGATGACATTGTCTAGAAACTGCCTATCATGTGAAACTACAATGATGGCGCCTTCATAATTCCTTAAATAGTTCTCTATCCATAGAATAGAAGGAAGGTCAAGGTGGTTGGTTGGCTCATCGAGCATAAGAAGTGCTGGCTTCTGCAGTAGCAGTTTTGCCAGCATGACACGCATTCGCCATCCCCCAGAGAATTCTTTCAGCGGACGTTGAAGGTCGGCTGTTTTGAATCCGATGCCTTCTAAAATTGCTTCTGCCTCAGATTGGAGACTGTAACCTCCTAAGGCTTCGTATTGATCCTGTGCCTTGGTCAACTTATCGATGAGGTGATCTTCATAGTTAAGCTCCATTTGCTTGAGGATCTTATCAATTATATGCTGAAGCTCATTGGCCTGTTCAAAGGCTTGCATCGCAACTGCTAAAATGCTTTCGTCAGACTGATAGGAGAGAAGGTCTTGATTTAAGAACCCAATCGAACAATCTTTACTTTTTGAGATATCACCAGAAGTTGCTTGAAAATTGCCCATGATGAGGTGGAGCAATGTGGATTTACCCTTACCATTCAATCCTATGAGGCCTATTTTGTCGTTAGGTTTGATGTGTAGAGAAGCATTGTCGAATAGTGCTCGGTCTCCGATAAAATAGGAAAGGTTGTTAATGGCAATCATGCCGCAAAATTAGCCTTCCTTTAGTCAAATCAAACCACTGCCTTTGATAAAATAGCATTCATTGAAATCCTTGTTTTTTAATACCTTCGGAAAAACAATCCTTACACCCATGAATAAAATATTACTTACCCTAAGTTTAGCCTGCTTGATTAGCCTTTCGGCAGCTTGTCAATCAAGAGGACAAAAGACTGACGCAGATTACGATGCTAGACTTGCTAAAATTAATCTTCCCGAAGGTTTCAAGATATCTATGTATGCGACTAACATCATTGATGCGCGATCATTAGCACGTACAGATGACGGAAAGACTGTTTTTGTGGGTAATAGAAGAAGAAAGAATGTCTATGCTTTAACAGACACTGATGGAGATATGGTCGCTGACAAGGTGGACACGATCGCTACTGGCCTGAATATGCCGAATGGGGTGTACTTCAAGGACGGTGATTTGTTCGTGGCAGAGGTGAGCAAAATTCACCGTTTCCCAGATATTATGAATAACCTGGCTGCTCCTAAGTCAGAAGTGATATTCGATGAATATCCAACGGATGGTCATCACGGATGGAAGTTTATTTCTTTCGGTCCTGATGGAAAACTCTATGTGCCAGTAGGTGCTCCTTGTAATGTTTGTGATAAATCTGAAGAAAATGAAGTCTATGCCTCTATTACAAGGATGAATCCTGATGGTTCTGATATGGAAGTATATGTGAAAGGCGTTCGTAACTCTGTCGGCTTTGCATGGCATCCTGTGACAGGTGAAATGTGGTTTACAGACAATGGTAGAGATTTATTGGGTGATGATGTACCCGCATGTGAGTTGAACCATGTCTCAGCGGAAGGCGAGCATTTTGGATTCCCCTACTGGCACCAAGGTGATATTGCAGACCCTGACTTTGGAGAAGGCCGATCACAGAACGACTATAAGAAACCAGCGTATAAGTTTGAGCCACATTCAGCTCCACTAGGACTACGTTTTTATGGTGGAGACATGTTCCCCGCCAAGTACAAGAACAATTTGCTTGTTGCGCAGCACGGCTCTTGGAACAGAAGCCCAGATGCAGGTCATATTGGTTATCAATTAAGATTTGTTCAAGTAGAAGGAGATAAGGTTGTAAAAAGTGAAATCTTCGCTGATGGCTGGTTAGATAAAGAGACAAACAAAGGTTGGGGTAAGCCAGTAGACATTATGGAAATGCCTGATGGATCTGTTCTAGTTTCTGATGATGTGAACCACTGCATCTATCGAATTAGTTACGAGAATTAAGACGAGGAAAAAATAAGTGACAGAGCAAAGCGATAGTTTAGACGATTACTTAGACAATCATTACATCCACCGCAGTAACTGGTTAAGAGCCGCTGTACTGGGTGCAAATGATGGAATATTGTCGACAGCTAGTATTGCTATTGGTGTTGCAGCAGCGAGCGATTTTCGTGAGCCTGTCATACTTGCTACACTTGCAGGATTAGTCGCTGGTGCTTTGTCAATGGCAGCGGGGGAATATGTCTCTGTAAGTTCTCAGACAGATATTGAGCAAGCCGATATTGAAAGGGAAAAGCAGGAGTTAAACGATATGCCCGAAATTGAGTTGCTCCGCCTTGCTGAAATTTATGAGAACCGAGGGCTAAAAAAGGAGACGGCCTTAACGGTTGCCAAAGAGTTGACCGAGCATGATGTTTTAGGAGCTCATGTAAGAGATGAATTGGGCATTAACGAGATTAGTCAGGCAAAACCGATACAAGCCGCTTTCGCTTCTGGAGCAGCTTTTACAGCTGGTGGAATTATGCCTTTTGCAGTCACGCTATTTTTTCCATTGGAGCATATGGAGTACTTCCTATATGGCTCTGCTACAGTTTTTCTGATGCTTCTTGGTGCCTTGGCTGCCAAAACGGGAGGATCAAATATTTTGAAAGCCATCATACGCATTACCTTTTGGGGTACAGTGGCCATGGGTTTGACTGCCTTAGCTGGTTATTTATTTGGGGCAAGTGTCTAATTCAATTGATATTAATGCCATTGCGCCATCTTCATTTGTTTTACAATTATCTTTAGGCCCATATGCTTAAAGCTAAAAATATTTCAAAAACATACCCAGGTGAAGACTATGGTGCCGTCATTGATGTCAGTCTAAATCTGGCTGAAAATGAGATACTGGCATTAGTGGGTATGAGTGGCTCAGGAAAGAGTACCATGCTTCAGATCATTGCTGGTCTGATGAAACCTGACCAAGGAAGCATACAATTCAAAGATGAGCATTTGGTAAATCCAGAGGAGCAACTGATCGCTGGACACCCTAAAATCAAGATAGTGTTTCAAGATTTTCAGTTGAAACCTAACATGACTGTTGAAGAGAATGTGAGGTATAAGCTTCTTCAATTTGACAAAGTATATCAAACCGAAAGAACCGAGGAGTTATTGTCGCTCTGTAACCTATCAGAATTCGCTTCCAGAAAGCCAAAAGAATTGTCGGGTGGCCAAAAGCAAAGATTGTCTATTGCTCGGGCGCTTGCTGATGATCCTGAGCTCTTGTTGATGGACGAGCCATTCAGCAATCTCGACCCAATTACTAAGCAAAATTTATTAATCGAATTGGTTGATATTGTGAAATCGGAAGGCTTGGGACTCATTTTCGTAACACATGATACGCGAGACGCAATGCTAATTGCCGACCGAGTTGCTTTTCTATCCGAGGGTGAGCTGATTCAAAATGACACAACTAGGCAGACATACAATCACCCAATTAATCTGGATATCGCCCAATTCTTTGGACGGGTGAATGATGTCAGTGAGGTGACAAATGAGCCAAATACGTATGTAAGAGCCGAATGGTTAAGGCTTGGGGATGGTTTTGATTTTCAATTCGAAGTGTGTATTCAGAAGTCAATCTTTTTGGGTGATCAATACCTGTTAGAGACAATTGATGAGAAGACAAAAGAGCATTATATCTTGTTTTCACGAGAAGATATGGCTGCTCATCAAGGCAAGGTACTAGTTGGTTTTAACGCATCTGAGGTACTAAAATTCTAAGCCTTCTTTCCACAAATGAAGATTTTGGTATATTTGCTATGCATAAATTCTATATGCCCTCAACTCAATCATCATTTTTTCTTGTTACCTTTTATGGTACGTGAACACTATTTTATACAACTGACTAATTAAATAATGAAAAGATCAGCATTGTTTTTTATGGCATTTTTTGTCATGTGCAACCTCACGCTAAAAGCCTAAAACCTCAACAAGGTTTTCGCGGCAATGGAAGAAAAGGATTGGGAAGTAGCCTTAGGGTACTTAGAACCAATAATTACAAAGAAAAAGAAGAATTACCAAGCTAAGTGGCTCGCTGCCATCTGTCATTCTGAGCGATATCGCTTTGATAAATCATACGCTTTATTCCAAGAGGCTTTGCCTTATGCAGAAGAAGATCCATCGTTTTGGATTCCTTATGCAAAGGCCTATTTATTTGGAGGTCGCGTAGAAGATGCAGAAAGGACTTTACGCAGAATCAATCAAAATCAATTAGAGGACTATGTGAAGCCGGAGTATTTCCGAGTGTTTAATAACATCCAAAATGCCAAGGAATTATTACCTAATCCGAAAGAGATTATTGTAAAAAACCTTGGACCAAATGTAAATACTAATGGAAATGAGTACAGCCAAATTGTCACTTCCAATCAGCGAGGTATTTTCTTTACAGCAAGGAGAGAAGGTATGGGCGAAGTAGCTGATGACGGAGAGTATTATGAGATGGTGATGACAGCTGATATGAATGAAATTGATAACTGGAATAAGGATAAACCTTTAGCGGGCTATGCTGCAGAAGGCACATTCGATGCTCCTATTCAGCTTTTGAACAATGACAGTACACTCATCACTTTTAGAGAAGATGACCTGTTTATGTCACAATTAGGCACTGACGGTGTTTGGGGCCAGAGGGAAGAATTACCGATTAATACCGGTAAATGGGAACCTCACGCTTTCGTTTATAACAACGGGAACTCAATTATTTATGCCTCTGATTTTGGTAATAATGATGAGAACTCAGATTTGTATATCGTGCACAAAGCAGACGATGGTAAATGGTCTAAGCCTTACGCTGTAGAAGAATTGAATACACTACAGAATGAGGATGCTCCTTATGTTGCCGGAGATGGCACACTCTATTTTGCCTCAAGAGGCCATAGTTCAATGGGTGGCTACGATATTTTTAGTTCAAGATTAGATACTGCTACTGGTAAGTTCTCTGAAGCAGAAAACTTAGGAGCACCTATTAACCTGCCTACAGATGATACATTCTTTACGCTCTATGGTAAGAATGCATATTTCTCCTCTAGTAGACCTGGCGGGTATGGGGAGGTAGATATTTACAGAGTAATCATGTTTAATAACTCTCAGATTCAAGGAAAAATCTTAGAGTGTGATAATACGACACCTGTTGGCAACGCCACTATCTCTGTTGTTGGACAGGAAGATAAGTACTCAGCTGTAACCAGTGAATACGGAGTTTACTCTATGGATATGCCAATTGAGAGCGATTTCACCTTGCGTGTAGAGCGAGACGGACAGGTGCTTTATGAAAAGTAACATGAGATTCGAGTATTATTCAGAGATGAGTTTGAGATAGAACAAGACTTCTTTGTTGGCGAATGTGGCCGTAACGAAAAGGAGATCTATGTCAAGATGATCAATAGCTTCGACTTAGACCAAAATAACATTCCAGTCGACCCACCATCAATTGAGGGTATTATAATCCCTGTGGTTGAGGAGGCTGTGCTAGAAGTGGTTGAGGTTGTCGAGGAAGTCTGAGAGGAAGTGGCTGAGGTAGTAGAAACTGTTGAAGCTGTAGTAGAGGAAGTGGTTGAAGAGGCCGAAGCAGTTGCTGTTCCTGCTCCTATTGTTGCTGAAGAGCTGATTGAGCTGCCAAACGTCTTCTTCGATTTTGATAAACAGGATATCAAACCAGAGTTTATTGATAGATTGAATGAAGCTGCTGAATTGCTATCTAGAAGAACTGACTTGAGAATCATGGTTGCAGGTCATACAGATGCCTATGGCACCAATGACTATAATATTGCACTCGGCCAACGTAGGTACACCAAAGTATTTAACTACCTCAAAGACAGAGGGGTGAGTGAAAGTCAAATGGAAGTACAAACATTTAGTGAGAACTTGCCGATCGCATCAACCGAACAAGAAAAGGTAGAGCCTTCAATAGAAGAGTAGAGCTATTCTTTGTAGACGAGAACGGTGAGCGAAAAGATAAATAGACTTTAAAATCAAGAAAAAGGGTGATGCGTCAGTGTCATCCTTTTTTTATGCGTTTACAATAGCTTTAGCTGTTTGGGTAAGTCCTTCTTAAAGGCAGTGTCGAACACCTTAATAGCCCACTTAATTTTGAGGTCTCTTGAAACTTTATCTCAATAGTCTCTATGCCTTTGGTATTTAGTTCGTGCCTCAGTCGGCTGAAGTTTTTTTCAATGATTACTTTATTTGGTGCCACGGAGAAAACATTAGGAAACATGAGTTGCTTTTCTTCCATTGTGACCTTGATCATTTCGTCCTGATCAAAAAGTTGATAAAGTATTTCAGGTTTGGTTTTAAAGCCATCCTCATAAATGATACATAACCCTTCGCCTATGGGCTGAAAAGTACAATCAAGGTGCAAAATATTAGTCTCTGGGCTATCGGTTACTTTCAGAGGCAATGCATACACTTCTTTTTTAGGAAATTCTTTTTTGAGGAACTCATAGCCAGCCCAATTGGTACGCTTGCTAATGCCTACAA
>DLQN01000114.1:25869-59133 GCA_002477595.1 Roseivirga sp. UBA7431 | reverse complement strand
TCTTTTTGATACGATTCAAATAAAGGCCAGCTATTTTAGGGCTCTCTGTTTGAATAGACATTTCATCTTGAACAATTGCGGCTAGGGTAGAAACCTCTATCGGAGACATTCCAAGTGCTTCAGCTTTTGCTTTCCGCTCACTATTCCAAAAGTTATCAAACTCTTTTTTCATTCTAGCAAAAAGTGCCTCCGGAGTGATCGTCCAATATACCTCGTAGGTATTAGGAATAAACATGGCCATGATAGTCTCCTTGTTAAATCCGAGTGTCTCCAGGTACTCATTGTCATTAAGAAGATTTAGAAACGCTGTATGGTCAATCCCAGTGTCAATCGTAATTTTTTCGACCAAGTCTTCTTTAAAGCGCACATTGTTAAATGTGATGTCTACAGGAACTTGGTCACCTGCTCTAAGCCTTCTCACTGCCTCCAAATTGGTCATGTCTGGCTCTAACAAATAGACCCCTGGTTTCAAATTGTCTTGATAGCCGAGGGCTTTTGAAACGAAGCTGAATGAAATGATTTCGTCAACTATACCTCTTTCATACAACTTATTTCGAAGGGAATCGAAAGTGTCGTCTCTATCGATCAAAATAACTTGTGGCTGCTCCTCTTGCAGGAAATTTGCACCATAGAATACCTGGTAGAAGTAAAATGAAAAAGAGGTTAGGATCACCGAGAAGATCACCATACCGACTACAAACAGCTTTCTTTTCTTCATAAGGCCACAAAAATAGTCAATTTGTCCTAACTTTGACGGTAAGTAAGAACCATGTCAGCGGAATTTATAAAGCTATACGAAGAAAATCCTGAGATTGATAAGATTGAACGAATTGTTCGTGTGTTGAAATCTGGAGGAGTGATCATTTATCCGACAGATACTGTTTATGGTATTGGTTGCGATTTTGGTAATGCAAAGGCCGTCCAGCGTGTTTGTCAAATTAAAAACACCAAGCCAGAGTCCTTATCTTTCATCTGTTATGATTTAAGCGAAATTGCAGAGTATACAAAAGGTTTAAGTACCCCCATTTTTAAGGTAATGAAGAAGGCCCTTCCAGGTCCTTTTACCTTTATTTTAAACGCCAGCAATAGTGTGCCCAAGGTCTTAAATGCCAAAAAGAAGACCGTTGGAATCAGGGTTCCCAATAATAATATACCTCGTGAGATAGTAAGGAGTCTGGGTAATCCAATCATTACAACCTCCATTCATGATGAAGACGAAATTCTTGAGTACTCAACTGATCCAGAGTTGATTTTTGAAAAGTATAGGAACTTGGTCGATATAGTTATTGACGGTGGCTATGGCGCTAATGTAGCTTCAACAGTTGTCGATTGCTCAAATGACGATTTTGAAGTGATTCGAGAAGGATTGGGAGACATTAACGAATTCCTTTAATGAAAATCCTTATTGAATCGCAGTACCTTCCTTCTGTGGCATACTTTACTTTAATCGCCCATAGTGATGAAGTCTTTATTGAGACAAATGAGAATTTTGAGAAGCAATCTTACAGAAATAGATGTGAGATAATTGGTCCAAATAAGATTCAAAACCTCAGTATTCCAGTTCATCATGGAGGTAGAAAAATACCGATCAAGGAATTAACAATAGATTATAAACAAAAGTGGTCTAATAATCACTGGAGGGCTATACAGTCAGCATATGGCAAAGCTCCTTTTTTTGACTTTTATGGTGATTATTTCGAGCAAGAAATTAAAGCCGACTACACCACCTTGTTCAAACTCAACAGTAGCTTGCTGACATTATGTCTTAAGCTATTAAAACTCAAGCCAAGCCTCAATGAGTTGCCAGAATACTCAAAAATACCACCTGCGGGGGTAATTGACTTCAGATCTCAAATTCACCCTAAAAAATCCTTAGACAGTCTGGCATGGTTTCAGCCCAAAGCATACCATCAAATCTTTGGCAAAGACTTTGTACCCAACATGAGCATCTTGGATCTGCTCTTTTGTATGGGACCTGACGCTGAACAGATTTTATATCGTTCAAGTGTTATCATTAAGAAGAATTAGGTTTTTGATGCGTTTCTAGTAGATCATAAGGTATATCTTATTATATTGAAATTGTGGTTTTAAGTACAAATTGAACCATCGAGAACGGCAATAAATGGAAGCAAAATTTTCAAATAGAGTAAAAGAAGTAATATCCCTCAGTAGAGAAGAGGCCCTTCGTTTAGGGCATGACTATATAGGGACTGAACACCTTTTATTAGGGATGATTCGTGAAGGAGAAGGAGTAGCGGTAAGCATTCTCAAGAAGCTAGGTACTTCATTAGAAGAACTTAGAGAGGCGATTGAAAGAGCAACAAAAGGAACGGCCAATCACAATGTGAAGAACTTGGCCAATATCCCGTTGACCAGACAGTCAGAAAAGGTGTTAAAAATCACCTATCTCGAAGCAAAGATTTTCAAAAGTCAGTTAATCGGTACTGAGCATTTGTTACTCTCAATTTTGAGAGATGAAGACAATATTGCTACTCAGATACTTGAGAAGTTTGACGTAAACTATGAAGTAGTAAAAGAAATGCTTGAATACCAGACAGACAACCCACTTGCATCATCAGATACTGACGATCCAGATGATGATTCTGCAAAGATGTTTGGCAGTAGCAGTGGCTCTGGTGGAGGAGGCGATAGACCATCTGGAAAGGGTGGGGAAAAGTCTAGAACCCCAGTGCTTGATAACTTCGGAAGAGATTTAACAAAGTATGCTGAAGATGGAAAGCTCGATCCAATTGTGGGTAGAGAAAAAGAAATCGAACGTGTAGGTCAAATTCTATCGAGAAGAAAGAAAAATAATCCAATTCTGATTGGTGAGCCTGGTGTTGGTAAAAGTGCTATAGCTGAAGGCCTTGCTTTGAGGATCGTTCAGAAGAAGGTTTCACGTATATTATTCGGTAAGCGGGTAGTAACACTGGATTTGGCTTCTTTAGTAGCTGGAACCAAATATCGTGGACAGTTCGAAGAGCGGATGAAAGCAGTGATGAATGAGTTGGAGAAATCTCCAGAAGTGATTCTCTTCATTGACGAATTACACACTATTGTTGGTGCTGGTGGTGCTTCAGGATCGCTTGATGCTTCAAATATGTTCAAGCCGGCTCTTGCTAGAGGTGAAATTCAATGCATCGGGGCCACAACTTTAGACGAGTACAGACAGTACATCGAGAAGGATGGTGCTTTGGCAAGAAGATTTCAGCAGGTAATGGTTGATCCAACAACTCCTGAGGAGACTATTCAGATTCTTGAAAATATAAAAGATAAGTATGAAGAGCATCATCACGTTAATTATACTCCGGAAGCACTAAAGTCATGTGTGCAACTATCGGATAGATACATTTCTGATCGTTTCTTACCAGATAAGGCGATTGATGTAATGGATGAAGCGGGTGCCCGTGTTCACATTAATAATATTCATGTACCAGAAGATATCGTCAAGCTTGAAGAAGCAATCGAGGATATTAAGAAAGAAAAGAACCGTGTAGTCAAAAGTCAAAAGTACGAAGAGGCTGCACAGTTAAGAGATAAAGAGAAGAAGCTGATCGATCAACTTGACAGTGCCAAAGAGCGCTGGGACGAAGAAAGTAAGGCAAAGCGATACACTGTGGACGAAGAAAGCGTGGCAGAAGTAATTGCCATGATGACCGGAATTCCTACCAAACGAGTTGCGCAAAAAGAGCAAGCCAAATTGGTTGGAATGGGCGATCAATTGAAGGGTCGAGTAATTGGTCAAGATGAAGCGATTGCTAAACTGACTAAAGCTATTCAAAGGACGCGTGTTGGATTAAAAGATCCTTCGAAGCCAATTGGGACCTTTGTTTTCCTAGGCCCAACTGGTGTAGGTAAAACGGAATTAGCCAAAGTGCTTTCTTCTTATCTCTTCGACAAAGAGGACTCTTTGGTGAGAATCGATATGAGTGAGTATATGGAGAAATTTTCTGTTTCTCGACTTGTAGGAGCGCCTCCGGGCTACGTGGGTTATGAAGAAGGTGGTCAGCTTACTGAAAAGGTGAGAAGAAAACCTTACTCTGTCGTATTGCTTGATGAGATTGAAAAAGCGCATCCTGATGTGTTCAATATCTTGCTTCAAGTATTGGATGACGGTATCCTCACAGATGGGTTAGGCAGAAGAGTGGATTTTAGAAACACGATCATCATCATGACATCAAACATTGGTGTGCGTGATTTGAAGGACTTTGGTGCTGGTATTGGATTCAGTACTCAAACTAAAAGAGATTCAGAAGATCAAATCATAAAGGATACGATTCAAAAAGCGTTGAAGAAAACATTTAGTCCAGAGTTTTTAAACCGATTGGACGATGTGATCATCTTTAATTCTCTTAGCAGAAAGGATATTCACAAAATCATTGATATCTCTCTGGGTAAGTTATTCGGTCGTGTTGAAGCAATGGGATACAAAGTTTCTTTATCAGCAAAAGCAAAAGACTTCTTGTCTGAAAAAGGATTTGATCCGCAGTATGGAGCAAGACCATTGAATAGAGCCATACAGAAATATCTAGAAGACCAAATTGCTGAAGAGATATTGAAAGGTGATATCAATGAAGGAGATACGCTGCATGCCGATCATGATGGTAAGTCAGAAGAATTATCCATCAAGATTAAGAAAAAACGTGTTGCTAAAAAGAAGAAGGAAGAAGAGGATTCTACTGAGCAGTAGTGTTTTCTAAAGCATAAGCAAAAGCCACTTCGATTTTTCGAAGTGGCTTTTTTATTTTAAGCATTCAGTTGCTGAACGATTCCCCAAAACATCTTTACCCCAGGCTCAATAATCTCATTGGGGAAGTCGTAGTCCGGGTTGTGCAAGTCAGTCGTTTTCTTGCCTGAACCTAGACCAAACATTGCGCCTTTTGCACTTTTTAAGAAGAGGCCAAAGTCTTCAGACCAAGGGTTGGGCTTTCTCATTGATTTGTAGGGTAGGTTACTCTGCTCAGCGACTGACTTTATGAGTTCTACAGATTCGGTATGATTTTCAGTAACCTCGAATGGTTCGTGGTAGCTAAACTCAATCGCCAAATCATATTTGTTAGCGATATCTTGAGTTTCTTTTTCCACCAATAGCAACAGTAGGTCGAAGTCATGCCTTTCAAAGGCCCTAAGGGTTAGCCACATTTCCGAATGCCCAGCGGAAATACCAAAGCTTTCTTTCCCAATGGTAGTATGCGTAATAGTAATAAGGGTCTTATTAATAAACTCAGCAGTCTCTAAGATTCTGTCAAAACAGAACATCATCTGTGCTGTTGCGATAGCTGGGTTATTTCCTGTATGAGGTTGGCTCGCATGGGCAGTCTTCCCTTGTAGCTTTATTATTAGGCCTGTCGATGCAGCACAAAAAGAACCTTTTTTACAGTAAATAGTGCCTTTCTTTCGCTTAGGTAGATTATGTAATGCAAAGGCATAGTCAAAATTTAGTGACTGAAATTGCTTGTCTGCCAACACGGATTTTGCTCCTTGACCAGTCTCTTCGGCTGGTTGGAATAGTAACATTATACTACCCTTTGAAGGCTTGTTACTGGCCAGCTGTAAGGCTAGACCGCAAAGAATTGTCATATGGCCGTCATGTCCACACTTGTGAGAGACACCCTCACGCGATGAGTTATACGCGAGGTCATTGGTTTCTTGAATTGGTAATGCATCAAGTTCAGCCCTGAAAAGTGTGTCATTGCCTTTTTCACTGCCGTTCCAAATGGCAAGTACCGCAAATACTGAAATGATTTTGGTAGCTGATGTGGATATGGATCTTTTATGGAAACTCCATAATCAAGGGGCAGTTCGAAACTTGAAGGATCGAAGAACAGACATTTATGACATTGTCTATAAGGGTAAATAGTATATTAAGAACAGGAGTTTAGTTTGAGTAATCTTATCAAATCGTTTGTAGCATATGAAGGTAGATCAAGTAACTAATACAGTTGAGGAGTTATCTTCTCTGATTGCTTCATCAGGAAGTAATGCTATTCATGCAATGCTTGAAAGTCTTGAGACAGATGAGATCATTCATGCTTTTAGTCATTTAGATAAACGAGATAGGATTGCCCTGCTGGACTTGATTTCGGCCGAAGACGGAGCTCGTTTGATGGAGTTTATCCCTCAATCTCAAGCGGTGCAAGCCATAGAAGATGCTGAGGTAGAAACAGCAGCCTCAATACTCAACGAGTTATACAGTGACGATCAGGTTGATATCATTGCGGAACTAGATAAGGCTGATGCGGAGGCCATTCTGGACGAGATGATTCCCGAAGAGGCGGATAATATTCGTAGACTTATCGAATACGATCCGGATACCGCAGGTGGTATAATGGTAACTGAATACCTAGCCTTCGAGGCTTCCGAAACCGTTGGGGAAATCACCAAAATGCTTCGTGAAAATGCTGATCAATACGAAGGATATCATGTTCAGTACATTTATGTCATTGAAGAAGGAAAGTTCCTTGGAGTCCTACAAATGAGAGATGTATTGCTTTCAAGAGGCAACACACAACTCCGGTCGATAGTCATTAAGAATGCGCTAGTGGTTAAGGACACCGATGATCTTGATGGTCTGATCAGATTTTTCAATCGATACGACTTTTACGGTGTTCCTGTGGTGAGTGAATCTCAAGAATTACTCGGTTTAGTCTTAAGGAAAGATGTAAGAGAGGCTGAATCTGATAAGACAAACTACGAACTGCTTGAAACACAAGGTATCGTTGGGGGTGAAGAACTTAGAACAATGCCAGTCCTGCTAAGGTCTAAAAGAAGACTTTCCTGGCTGAGTGTTAATATTCTATTGAATATTGCTGCGGCCAGTATTATAGCATTGTATCAAGACACACTTCAAGAGGTGATCGCCTTGGCTATCTTTCTTCCAGTGATTTCGGACATGTCTGGCTGTAGTGGAAACCAGGCAGTCGCAGTAAGTTTAAGAGAACTTTCACTAGGTGTAGTAAAGCCCTATGAGTTAATGAGGGTGCTGATGCAGGAAGTTAAAGTGGGTTTGATTAATGGTGTCGTGCTCGGTGCTTTAATTGGTTTGGCGGCCTACTTATATGTTGGTAACCCATATCTCGGTCTAGTAGTCGGTGGCGCTTTGGCGATTAATACAGTTGTTGCCGTGGCAATCGGTGGTACCATTCCATTGTTTTTGAAGAAAATGAAAGTAGACCCAGCCTTAGCTTCTGGCCCAATTTTAACTACAGTAACTGACATGCTTGGCTTCTTTTTGGCCTTAACCTTTGCCGGGGCATCGTTAGAATACTTAACTTGAGTAGAAGATTATGGCAAGAACATTATCTAATATGCTTCCTTTGGGTACAGAGGCTCCTCAGTTTCAATTGACAGATACCATTTCTGGCGAAGTCGTTTCATTGAGTGATTTGAAATCAGCGAGAGCCACAGTGATAATGTTTATCTGCAACCATTGTCCATTTGTAAAACATGTGGATGCAGGCTTAGTCGCTTTGGCGAATGATTATCAGTCAAAAGGAGTCACTTTTATCGCTATTAGCTCTAATGATATCGATAACTACCCTCAAGATGCTCCAGATTTAATGAAAGTTGAGGCCGAACGTGTCGGTTATAATTTTCCATACTTCTATGATGGAACGCAAGAAGTCGCAAAAGCATATGATGCTGCTTGTACACCTGACTTCTACATTTTTGACAGTGAATTGAAATGCGCTTATCGAGGACAATTGGATGATTCACGCCCTGGCAATGGTAGACCCGTGACTGGTGCTGATATGCGATTGGCTTTAGATGATATTCTAACGGGTCAATCTGTATCTGCCCCTCAAATTCCAAGTATGGGGTGTAATATTAAGTGGATGAGCTAAGCTTTTGACTTTATACTCCTGATGATCATTTCCGAATGCACTCTCGTATTTTCAATAAACAATTTACTGGTTTGGAGACCTGAGTTGATCACGCCTGCCACATAAACCCCCTGGAGAGGAGTCTCTAATGTCTCTGGATTATGAATAGGCTTTTTAAATTCATCGGTTGAAATCGGAAGCCCCAATTTTTCGAATAGAGAATAGTTCGGCTTATAGCCAGTCATTGCTAAAACGAAATCATTTTCAATGGTTACTTCTCCCTCAGGGGTATTAAGCACTACTTCACATGGCCTGATTTCTGAAACAGTCGTGTTGAAATAAGCTTTGATGGATCCTTCTTCGATTCTATTGATAATATTGGGCCTAATCCAATATTTAACTTTCGGATAAATCTCCGATTCACGAATCGCCATGGTTACTTCAGCATCCTTGTAGAAGGTTTCTAAGGCTACGTCACAAGCAGAGTTAGCTGCGCCAATCACAAGTACCTTCTGACCTAAGTAAGGATGGGGGTCGTCATAGAAGTGCTTCACTTTCGGCAAGTCTTCACCGGGGACACCGAGTTTTCTAGGGGTATCATAGAAGCCGGTAGAGACAATAACGTTATCAGATTTAAAGACACCCTTGCTTGTATCAATTTGATACGCAGCACCGTTCTTCACCATGCCTATAACCTCTGTATAGAGGCTGATATTGAGTTCCCAGCTTTCTTTTACTCTTCTAAAGTATTCTAGGGCTTCCTTGCGGGTAGGCTTGTCGCTGTGTGCTATAAAAGGTACTTCACCTATTTCCAACAAGTTGGAAGTCGAGAAGAAAGTCATGTTCGTAGGGAAATTATACAAGGAATTGACGAGGACGCCTTTTTCCAATATGATATAATTAAGGCCAGCTTTTTTTGCTTCAATGGCACAATTGAGTCCGATGGGCCCACCTCCAATAATGACTAAGTCGTACTTCAAGTGAATTTGCGTTTGGTTGCTAATTAAAGCAGAATTGAAATATAAAAGTTCGGCCCTTCTTTATTTATTCGGCATACGATTCCCTACGGTGAGCAAAAAGTAATACAAATGCAGCGCAGATGATCACGAAGTTCTTAATAATGTATTGTCCCTCAATGGTCAATTGAAAGGGAACGACCTTAAATGTGACGTCAGTAAGCACAAAGAGAGGTGTTAAGGTACAGGCCATATGAAATAGTAGTAGCCAAAAGGTGAAGCGATATTCTTTAGTAAACATCAACATTACACCTAGCCCTACTTCGAGGAGGGCTAACATTTTAAGGCTAACCGCCTTTTGTAGAAGACCGAAGGATAGAATTCTTATCGTATCGGTTGCTAGTCCTTCTGCTGGGCTTACACCAGGGAAGAATTTCAGCATACCAAACCAGATAAACAGAATGCCNNCTCATAATTCTTGTGTTAATCGTCAAATGTATTTAAAAGGAGTTTTTGAAAAACTGATCTTTGTCAGTTTAATGCGGAGAGTGTAACCTCCACGACTTCGGCCAATTCGGTTTTCGAAATATGACCTTTAGCTAAAAGCCTCATGCCTCCAGCTGTATTAAAGATGAATCGAGCGTATGCTTCGCTACTATGTTTGGTAGAGAATTCTCCCACCTCTTGCCCTTCTTTAATTAGCTCGTTTAGGACTGCCTCCATTTTAATCCGATTGTCGGTAAACATAGCGTTTACTGTTTCATTACAATTGGCTAGCTCAGTGGCCGCGTTAGAAAGGTAGCAGCCTTTCTTCATTTCCTCATCCGATGGGCTAGTGACCATTTCTTCGAGAAAATCGCGAACGATGTCGCTGGCTGACTTTTCAGATCTAAGCTTTTGTAACAGTTTGTTTGAATTGTCTCTGCGGTATTGTTTTAGCGTTTCTAAGTAAAGACCATGCTTATCTCCCCAAGTACTATAGATACTTGCTCGGTTAATGCCTAAATGATCAACAAGGTCTTGAATAGAGGTGGCATTATATCCTTTTGTCCAGAAAAGATTGAGTGCCTTGTCTAGCACTTCACTTTCTACAAAACTTTTGGATCTAGCCATGTCTGTGAATGGTTAAAAGTGGGTGACCGTTTGGAATTAAGTCACCCATCTTTATAAATTTAACTGATCGTTCCAGAATTAACAAATTAGATGGTTGCAATTCCACCATCAACCAGAATTTCCTCACCTAGTATGTATGAAGAATCATCTGACGCCAAGAACAACGCTACTTTAGCTACTTCATCAGAACTACCAAATCGTTTCATAGGTACCATTGCCGCAAAGCTTTCAGCCATTCCAGCTAATTGCTCTTCCGTCATACCCATTTTACCATAGAGAGGTGTTTCAATTGGACCTGGGCTAACCACGTTTACTCTGATTTTTCTTGGTACTAAATCTGTAGACATGGTTCTGGCTAGGTTTCTTACTGCTGCTTTAGTAGCGGAGTATACTGAACCATTTTCAAAACCTTTGCTTGCTACTGCAGATGCATTTAGGACAATTGAACCGCCATCGTTGAAGATTGGTAGTAATTTCTGTATTGTAAAGAATAGTCCCTTCACATTGGTATTAAAATGGGCATCAAAGAATGCTTCATCCACTTGATCAATGGGTGCAAACCAAGCAATACCTGCATTAGCGAAAAGCACATCTACTTTCCCAAATTTCTCTTTTACCTGAGCAACCAAGCTATCGATGTCTGATAGATTAGAAGTGTCTGATTGAATTGCGGTTAGGTTATCGTCATTGATCTCCGCTACTGCAGCGTCTAGTGTTTTTTGTGTTCTACCAGTGATTATAACTTTAGCGCCTTCTGCCAAGAATGTCTTTGCCGAGGCAAGTCCAATACCAGTACTGCCACCCGTGATCACTGCTACTTTGTTCTTAAGTTTTGTCATGTTGTCTTTTATTAGAATGATTGTTCCAAAATATGATTTCTTTTACAGAACAATCATTCCATAAAAGAGTTCAATCAGATAAAATATATATAGGAAGTGTTATTTGGACTTTTGTTTTTCGTTCACTTTGCTAAAGTGAAGGTAGACAGTATTGATAAAGGCCAAGATTAAACCAACTCCAATAATGATATAAACAATGGTGAACGCCTTGCCTACCTCGGTTTGAGGAGAGAAGTCACCATATCCAATGGTAGTTAAAGTAATGACGGAGAAGTATAGCGCGTCAAGCCATGTCCACCCTTCGACAAAGTGGTAAACTATAGTGCCTACAACGACTACAAAAAATGAGGCAAAGATAAGACCCCGATATTCTCGGTCTCTGAGAAAGGATATCAGGGTCTTGAGAAATATCATTAGAATTTAACTTGGCTAGCTTTCAATTCGTCACCGCGTTTGTATTCCACAACGGTTTGTTGTCCTGCAGCAAATCCACTAAGCGCTCTCATATAACTCATCATATCTACAATGGTCGAGTCACCAAGCTTAACAACTATGTCACCTTTCTTCATGCCAGCAATCGCTGCGGGCTTCCCATCAGACACACCATCTATTCGCATACCCGATCCATCGTAAAGGTAGTCAGGTACAACTCCTAGTGACACAGTAAATCTCGGGCTGTCTCCAGAACTATCTTGAGTCTTTATGAAAGCTAATTTCTCTTCACTGTTTAATTCTTCAACGACACGCTCAATGTATCGAACTACTAAAACGAGTCCTTCATAGTTGATCTTATCAGCGTCATCAGTTGGCTTATGGTAGTCTTCGTGTTGTCCAGTAAAGAAGTGTAGTACAGGAAGATCTTGTAAATAGAATGAGGTATGATCGGATGGACCAACACCAGATTCTGATTTGACTAACTTAAGACTATCTGAGTTGGCTGCGTTTAAACTTATGTCCCAACTAGGGCTGGTGCCTACACCATTAATTGCTAATGTTTTTTCATCGTTCATTCGACCTACCATATCCATATTGATCATATAGTTTACGTCAGCTAGGTCGACCGTTGAGTTCTTAGAGAAATAATTAGAACCCCAAAGGCCATTTTCTTCACCAGAGAAGGCTAAGAACAAAAAGTTGTAGTTACTTTTCTTTGCTTTAAGAATTTTGGCAAGCTGAATCACTGCCGCGGTACCACTTGCGTTATCATCAGCACCGTTGTGAATAGTCGGTTCGCCTCTGAACAATGAGCCTTCAGATCCATATCCTAAGTGATCGAAATGTGCTCCTATAATGATGGTGTGTTCACCACCATTGTCTATCAAGCCTGCTACATTTCTACCGGTTACCCCTTCACCGTCTGTTCCTACTACGGCTTGCTCATGCGGACTTGTTGATTTCTTAACTGTAAAAGGTTGAAAGTAACCTTCTGTCCCTTTTGGACTTAAGCCAATGGCTTCGAAGGCATCTGCTATATACTTGGCAGCTTTTTCTTCTCCAGGAGTTCCGATCGCACGTCCTTCTAGGGCATCATCTGCTAAAAAGGTAACATCCGCTTTAAGACCAGCGAGCACTTCTTTGTCGGTTGTAAAATCAGTACAGCCTACAAAAATGAATAGGCTTGTTAACGTTAATGTGAGTCGGATAATATTCTTCATAATTCAAACTTTAACACAAAGATAATAATCATTATCTTCGCGCCATTATTCAACGAATCTTAATATTACATGCGATATATTTCTGTATTGTTAGTCCTTTTAATTTTTGGCTGTGGTGCCAAAAAAAGTAACGAAACTGTCATTGAAGGCAGATTCTCACAAGACTCTCTTTTACTCCACCCTGAAGAAATGAAGTACCTCAAGAATATCAAGCAATTGACGTTCGGAGGAAATAATGCTGAAGCTTATTGGAGCTTCGATGACAAGCAAATTGTCTTTCAATCAGACTATGCTGAGTGGGGTGTGGGTTGCGATCAAATGTTTGTGACCGATTGGCGCAATGATGATTTAAAAAATAACATACCAAAGATGGTAAGTACAGGGTTGGGAAGAACGACATGTTCTTACTTTTTACCTGGAAATGAAACTTTCGTATACGGATCGACTCATTTAGGAGGCGAGGGATGCCCAGCAGTTCCTGAAAGAAGAGAAGATGGCAAATACGTGTGGCCGATCTATCCAAGCTTTGATATTTTCACGGCTGACCTAGAAGGAAATATTATCAATCAGTTGACTGATTTTGAGGGCTATGATGCAGAAGCAACGGTATCTCCAATGGGTGATAAAATTGTTTTTACTTCATTAAGAACAGGAGATTTGGAATTGTTCACAATGAACATTGACGGTTCAGACGTAAAGCAAATCACAAGTGAATTGGGGTACGATGGTGGAGCTTTCTTTTCGCCTGATGGCTCAAAACTAATTTTTAGATCATCTAGACCGAAGACCGAAGAAGACATTAAAATCTATCAAGATCTATTGAAAGAAGGCTTGGTGATGCCAACTGATATGGAACTCTATATCTGTAATGCTGACGGTTCTGATTTGAAAAAAATTACTGACTTGGGTCAAGCGAACTGGGCACCGTTCTTTCACCCTTCAGGTGAGAAAATCATCTTTGCTTCTAATCATACAGCAACGAGAGGCTTCCCTTTCAATTTGTACATGATCAATATTGATGGAACAGGTTTAACAAGAATTACAAGAGACGAGACTTTCGATGCTTTTCCAGTATTTTCCAATGATGGTAAGCACATTGTATTCTCTTCTAACCGTAACAACGGTGGTGGTAGAGATACTAACTTGTTTGTTGCTGAGTGGATCGGAGGCTGATCCTTTTTTAAGGTCATTGTTAAAGATTCAATTAGCTTCTCGACAGGCAGCTGGTTGAATCTTTTTACAAATACGTGCTTGTTTTCTAAACTTTTTGTTTTCTTTACTTTCTCATTAGAGAGATGACAACAAACGCTTCTACATATTTTCAGTTCATTCAACTACCTCAAGTAGCAGTGGAAGCTATTGCTTTAAGGGCAAGGACTATCAGGCGCTAAGCGCCTATATTAACTCGACTGCCTATGTGGCGGTCATCAATTCCCCAGATCTTATTTTTTTGAATTTTTAATCAGTTTTGTCATTGCGAGTCTACCTGACGGTAGGAAGGCAGAACGAAGCAATCTCACTAATTGACTGGCAGATTGCTTCGATTCGTTTCACTCAATTCTCGCAATGACAAGTAGAGAAGATGAAAACACAATTTATCATAAAAGAAGCCACAGCATCTGATGTTGGCTACGCACAAGAAATCGTAGATGAGATAGCGGCTTCAGCACAGGTTAGAGGTACTGGTATCGCTAAGCGTACGCCTGAATATATAAAGGCTAAAATCGAAGAAGGTAAAGCCATAATTGCAACAACCAAAAAAGGTGACTGGGCTGGCTTCTGCTACATAGAAGTATGGAGTCACGGCCAATTTGTTGCGAACTCGGGACTAATTGTATCTGAAAAATTCCGTGGTGAAGGTCTGGCAAAGAAAATCAAGGAAGCTACTTTCGACCTTTCTGGCGAGAAGTATCCTAATGCTAAAATCTTTGGGCTGACGACTGGTGCGGCCGTGCTCAAGATCAATTCAGAACTGGGCTATAAACCTGTAGTCTATTCAGAATTGACGCAAGACGAAGAATTCTGGAGTGGCTGTAAAAGCTGTGTCAATTTCGATATTCTGACGGCTAAGAAACGCCAAAACTGCATTTGCACTGCCATGCTATACAACCCTGCTTGGGAGAAGAATCAAAAGCCAAAGCGTACGCAATGGAAAGGACGAGAGTTAGACAAGGACCTAAAGCTCTTTGAACGGTGGTTAAAATTTAAAAAGTCGATACTCCTTAAGCGAGAATCAAAAAAGAATAAAAATGAAGAATAAGAAAGTAGTACTCGCTTACAGTGGTGGACTTGACACATCATACTGTGTGAAATACCTCACAGCCGAAAAAGGTCTCGAGGTCCATTCTGTGCTTGTTAATACAGGTGGTTTTACCCAGGAAGAATTAGTAGAAGTAGAAGCCCGTGCTTATGAACTGGGCGTGAAAAGTCATACCTCAATTGAAGAGACGGCTAACTATTACAGCAGCGTGGTGAAGTATTTGATCTTTGGAAATATTCTTAAGAACAGTACCTATCCATTATCGGTAAGTGCTGAAAGAATAAGCCAAGCCTTGGCAATAGCCAAGCACGCAAAAACTTTAGATGCTGCCTTCATTGCACATGGCAGCACAGGGGCAGGCAATGACCAAGTGCGTTTCGATATGATTTTCCAGACCTTTTTACCGGATGCCGAAATCATCACACCAATTCGAGACCTGAAACTCTCTCGAGAAGAAGAGATTGAATACTTAAAGTCCAAAGGTGTTGAGATGGACTTTTCCAAAGCAGCCTATTCCGTGAACAAAGGCCTTTGGGGAACTTCAGTTGGGGGGAAGGAAACACTTACTTCGAATGGCTTTTTGCCGGAAGAAGCTTTTCCAACAAAGATGACCAAAGAGCATCCAGAAGAATTAGAATTAGGCTTTGAGGAAGGAGAGTTGAAGTCAGTCAACGGAGAAAAGTTTGAATTGCCTCATGAAGCCATTCAATACTTGGAAACACTGGCGGGACCCTTCGGCATAGGCCGAGACATCCATGTAGGCGATACAATTATCGGTATTAAAGGTCGAGTTGGTTTTGAGGCCGCTGCCGCGATGCTCACAATAAAAGGACATCAAGCGCTAGAAAAACATGTCTTGACCAAGTGGCAAATTTATTGGAAGGACCAAATCGCTGCCTTTTATGGTAATTGGCTACATGAAGGTCAATTTATGGATCCAGTGATGCGCGATATGGAAACGATGATGGAGAGTTCTCAAAAGTATGTAACGGGCAAAGTATCCATTACGCTTTTACCTTATCGTTTTCAAGTGAATGGCATTGAGTCAGCTCATGATTTAATGTCGGCTAAATTCGGGCATTATGGAGAAATGAATAATGCATGGATTGGCGATGACGTAAAGGGATTTACTAAAATCTTCGGCAATCAGAACGCTATTTATCACCAAGTTAATTCATCACTATGATTAAGGCTGGAATAGTAGGAGGTGCAGGCTACACAGGAGGAGAGTTGGTACGTGTGCTACTCAATCATCCAAATGTTGAACTCTTGTTCGTTCAAAGTAGAAGTCAGGCAGGCGAATTTTTATCCAGTCTTCACCCCGATCTTTTGGGAGAGACTGATTTAAAATTCGTTAATGCAGTGAGCTTTGACATTGATGTGTTATTCCTTTGTATGGGACATGGTGCATCAAGTGAGTTTTTTGAAAAGCATGAAGTTCCAAGCTCAGTCAAAGTGATCGACTTAAGTCAAGACTTCCGTTTAGATAATGACAAAGTATACGGTTTGCCAGAACTCAATAGGGAAGCTATTCAATCCGCTGATTTCGTAGCTAACCCGGGCTGCTTTGCTACAGCCATCCAATTGGCACTTTTGCCTTTGGCACATAATGGCGCATTGAAGGAGGTGCACGTTTCAGGGGTTACTGGATCTACTGGAGCAGGCGTAAAACCATCGGATACGACACATTTTAGTTGGCGAGACAGCAATGTCTCTACCTACAAAGCTTTTGATCATCAACACATGGCAGAAGTGACGAAGAGTTTAATGCAGTATCAGCCGTGGTTTGATCGCCCAATCAACTTCATTCCATACCGTGGAAATTTCACGCGCGGAATTTTGGTGACAGCCTATCAGTATTGTGAATGGCCTCTAGAAGAAGCTATCCAAGTCTATAAGGAGTATTATGAAAATCATCCATTTACTTGGGTCAGCGATCAACCGCTTGACGTTAAGCAGGTGGTCAATACGAATAAGTGTTATATACACTTAAGCATGCATAACGGATATCTAATGATTCAATCAGTCATTGATAATCTATTGAAAGGAGCTTCTGGTCAAGCTGTTCAAAACATGAATTTGATGTTTGGATTAGAAGAAACAGTGGGTTTAAAACTAAAAGGGAGCGCATTCTAATGGAATTATTTGATGTATATCCACTTTACCCAATAGAGCCAGTGAAAGCATTGGGCTCCAAACTATGGGATAAAAATGGAACGGAATATTTGGATTTATACGGTGGTCACGCGGTGATTTCTATCGGTCATAGCCATCCTACCTACGTGGAGAGAGTTACGACCCAAATCCAAAAGATAGGCTTCTATTCCAATGCCGTTGAAAACTCCTTGCAGAAAGAATTAGCACTGAAAATGGGGCAGATCTCAGGCTATTATGACTATAGCTTGTTCCTATGTAGCACTGGGGCGGAGGCTAATGAGAATGCCTTGAAGTTGGCTTCTTTTCATACAGGTAGAAAGAAGATTATCGCTGTTGAAAATGCTTTTCATGGTAGAACTTCTGGAGCTGTTGCAGCGACTCATAACCCTAAGATTATAGCGCCATTCAATGCCGATCATGAAGTAGCGTTTGTGCCCATGAATGATTTGGAAGCGCTAGAATTGGCTTTCAGTGATGAAGTGGCTGGGTTTATTGTTGAAGGAATTCAAGGCGTTGCAGGCTTGTATACACCATCCAATCAATTCTTGAAGAAGGCGAAATCACTCTGCGAAGCGCACGGGGCGATTTTTATCTTGGACGAGGTACAATCGGGATCTGGAAGAACTGGAAAGTTCTTTGCCCATCAACATGCTAATATTCGTCCTGATATAGTCACTTTAGCTAAAGGAATGGGGAATGGATTCCCAGTAGCATGTGTGTTTATCAGTCCTAAGATAGAGCCTTGGCATGGTATGTTAGGAACAACTTTCGGAGGTAATCATTTGGCTTGCGCGGCTGCTTTGGCAGTCTTGGAAGTGATTTCAAAAGAGGAATTGATGAAGAACGCCAAGGATTTGGGTGAATATGCCATGCAGCAATTGAGTGAGATAGAGCAAGTCAAAGAAGTTCGCGGCAAAGGATTAATGATTGGTGCGGAGTTTGACTTTCCGGTTGCCGAATTAAGAAAGAAACTGCTCTTTGAACATAAAATATTTACTGGCTCGGCAGCTAATAAGAATACACTAAGACTTTTGCCTTCTTTGTCAGTTACAAAAGAAGAATTAGACCAGTTTTTTAAAGCGTTAAAGAAAGAATTAAACAAATAACCGACTGACCACCTCGCCCTTCGGGCACTCCTCCTAAAAGGAGGAGAATAAACTAATTGCTCCACATTGGAGGGGAGCTGTCAGAAGGGCTGAGGAGTAGAAAACGATTATGAAACACTTTACATCCATATCAGACGTAGATAATCTAGATCAGTTGGTTCAAGAAGCTTTGCTTTTTAAGCAAAACCCTCATCAGCCTAATATCGCTACAGGTAAAAAAGTTGGTTTAGTGTTTTTGAACCCGAGCCTTAGAACCCGATTGAGCGCTCAAATCGCAGCTCAGAATTTAGGTGCTGAAGCGATTGTATTGGACATTGGAAAGGATGGCTGGGCTTTGGAGTTCGAGGACGGAGTTGTCATGAATGGAAATAAGGCAGAACATATACGTGAGGCTGCAGGCGTTATGGGCAAATACTTCGATGTGCTTGGGATTAGAACGTTTCCAGGCTTAGAGGACCGAGCCTTAGATTATGCTGAGGACCTTTTAAACGCTTTTTTGAAGTACGCAGGCATTCCAATTGTCAGTCTCGAAAGTGCAACAAGACATCCATTGCAAAGTTTGGCGGACTTGGTAACGATTAAGGAACAATGGTCTGAAAATAGAAAGCCAAAGGTGGTTTTAACATGGGCGCCACATGTAAAGGCTTTGCCACAGGCAGTTGCCAACTCCTTTCTAGAGTGGATGCAAGTAGCGGATGTAGACCTTTCTATTACTAATCCTGTGGGTTATGATTTGTCTCTAGAATTTCGAAAAGAATTGCCTGTTTTTCATGACCAAGTTGAAGCGCTGAAAGATGCTGACTTTGTTTATGTCAAAAACTGGTCTTCCTATGAAGACTATGGGCAAGTGTTATCTCAAGACTCCAGTTGGACAATGAGTAATGAACACCTCGCATTAACGAATAATGCCAAAGTGATGCATTGCCTACCGGTTCGTAGAGGGTTAGTGATAAAGGATGAGGTTTTAGATGGCCCCAACGCCATTCATTTGGAGCAAGCTGAAAATCGTGTATTTGCTGCTCAGGCAGTGTTAAATGAGCTCCTAAAATGAAGAAACTAACCATCATAAAAATTGGAGGCAAAGTCATCGATAATAAGCCTGCTTTGAAACAGTTTCTTCATGACTTTTCTACTGTTGATGGCTTAAAAATACTAGTACATGGAGGAGGAAAAATAGCTTCTGATTTTGGTGAACGATTAGGAATCGAACCTCAACTTGTCGAAGGCAGAAGGATTACCGATGAGGCAACCTTAGAATTAGTGACTATGGTCTATGGAGGTTTGGTTAATAAGAAGATTGTTGCTCAGCTTCAAGCGGATGGTGAAAATGCAATCGGTCTTACCGGGGCAGATGCTAATGTGCTTTCTGCTAAAAAACGACCTATTAAGACGATTGACTATGGCTTTGCAGGTGATATCACCACAGAAAACGTTGACTCGAGTCGACTTATTGAGTTTCTTGAAGGAGGTCTTACGCCCGTTTTTTGTGCTTTGACGCACGATGGGAAAGGGGGCTTGTTGAATACTAATGCAGACACAATTGCCAGTATCTTGGCTGCTGCATTGACAAAAGAATACAAGGTGAGTTTGGTCTACTGTTTTGAGCAAAAGGGAGTCTTAAGTGATTTTGAGAATAGAATTGTGATTGACAAAATCGACCACAGTTCTTACCAGCAACTTCAACGAGATGGAACAATCACTGAAGGAATGATTCCAAAACTTGATAATGCTTTTGATGCACTTAAGTCAGGCATCGAACAAGTGATAGTTGGCCACTTTAGTGAAGTGAAAGAACTTACTTTAGGAAAAGGAATCGGAACGAAAATTCAATTATGACGGATTATTCAAGTCAAGCCATATCGCTTTTAAAGCAACTGATTGAAACACCTTCTTTGAGTAGAGAAGAGGATGCATCAGCTGCCATTCTTGAGAAGTTCTTTAATGAAAACGGAGTTGCTACTCACCGCATGGGTAATAATGTCTGGGCAAAGAATCTTCATTTCGATGATTCAAAACCTACCATTCTCTTAAACTCACATCACGATACAGTAAAACCCAATGCGGGCTATACCAACGATCCATTTGCAGCCATTGAAAAGGACAGAATACTCTATGGGCTCGGGAGTAATGATGCAGGTGGCTGCTTAGTGTCCTTGATCACTACTTTTCTACACTTTCACAGCCAAGAAGGACTTCAATACAATTTAATTTTGGCTGCAACAGCTGAGGAGGAAATTTCTGGTAAAGATGGAATTGAAAGTCTTTTGAAAGTACTACCAGCTATTGACTTCGGAATAGTAGGAGAGCCAACCCTCATGGACATGGCCATTGCAGAAAAGGGATTGATGGTGCTAGACTGTTTGGCCAAAGGCCAATCCGGTCATGCTGCGCGAGAGGAAGGCGATAATGCCATTTATAAAGCGATCAAGGATATCGAATGGTTTAAGAACTATCAGTTTCCAAAGGTCTCTGAAATGCTGGGCCCAGTTAAAATGAGTGTAACTATGATTGATGCAGGCAGCCAGCACAATGTAGTTCCTGATGAATGCCGATTTGTGGTTGACGTTCGGACGACAGATGCTTATTCGAATCAAGAGACTTTAGACATCATCAAAGCAAATGTGAGCTCAGAAGTTACGCCTCGATCCACGAGACTTAACCCATCTGGTATTGACATAAATCATCCAATTGTGAAAGCGGGTTCCAGTTTGGGAAGAAAAACTTATGGCTCACCAACACTTTCGGACCAAGCGCTTATGCCTTTTCCAACCTTGAAAATAGGCCCTGGAGACTCTGCAAGATCGCATACGGCCGATGAATTTATCTATGTTAACGAGATTGAGGAAGGGATAGGATTGTATATTAAACTATTAAGCACCGTCCTTGCGAGAGAAGTATGACCGAAAGAATCGTCCAGCACAACTGGGGGATTGCCGCGTTGCACTCGCAATGACATAAAGATAAAACATGAAACTCTGGGAGAAGGAAACAAAAGTATCTGAAATAGTCGAACGCTATACCGTAGGACGAGATTTGGAATTTGATATTCAGCTGGCTCCATATGATGTATTGGGGTCGCTTGCGCATACGGAAATGTTGGCGAGCATTGATCTGCTTACGCAAGAGGAAAAGTCTGAGATTCACAGAGAATTGAAATCCATCTACAAAGACATTCTATCAGGGGAGTTTCAAATTCAGGAGGGCGTTGAAGATATTCATTCTCAAGTAGAGTTACTCTTGACTGAAAGATTGGGTGATGTAGGAAAGAAGATCCATTCTGGACGCTCACGTAACGATCAGGTTTTAGTCGATTTAAAACTTTTTCTACGACAAGAAATTAAGGAAATTACCGAAGGTACTTCCGTGCTTTTTGATCGTCTAATTCAATTAAGCGATCAGTATAAAGATGTCTTAATGCCAGGCTATACGCACATGCAAGTGGCCATGCCGTCTTCTTTTGGGCTTTGGTTTGGTGCTTATGCAGAAAGCTTGATTGATGATTTACATATGCTCCATGCAGCGTATAAAACAGTCAATAAGAACCCACTTGGTTCGGGTGCTGGGTTTGGCTCATCATTTCCATTAAATCGTAAAATGACTACCGAGCTACTTGGCTTTGAAGACCTGAATTACAATGTCGTTTATGCCATGATGGGACGCGGGAAAGCTGAAAAATCTATGGCCATGGGCATGTCAGGGATTGCTGCGACTTTAAGCAAGTTTGCTATGGATGTTTGCCTTTATATGGGTCAAGATTTTGGTTTTATATCCTTTCCAGATGAGCTAACAACGGGGTCGAGCATTATGCCTCATAAAAAGAACCCAGATGTCTTCGAACTGATGCGTGGTAAGTGCAATCGTATACAAGCTTTACCTAATGATATTGCGTTGATGACAGCGAATTTACCTGTTGGTTATCACCGTGAAATGCAGTTGATTAAAGAGGTGCTTTTTCCAGCCATTCAGGATTTGAAAGACTGTCTATTCATGTGTGATTTCATGCTTAAGAAAGTAGTCATCAATGAGGAACTGATAGAAAAGGATAAGTACAAATACTTATTTAGCGTAGAAGAAACTAACAAACTTGTATTAAGCGGAGTGCCTTTTAGGGATGCATATAAGCAGATAGGAATGGCTATTGAAAAGGGTGATTTTGATCCTGTTAAAAAAGTAAGCCACAGCCACGAGGGAAGTATTGGAAACCTTGGCAATAAGGCAATTAAGGATCAAATGGATGCCGTTGTAAATAGCTTTCAATTCATTAGTTGGGAAATGAGCATAGGGGAACTACTTGCTTAAAGCCCTTATATCTAGATGATATCTTCACATAGGGAATGTCGATGCAGGAAAAGAAAGACTAAATCAGTTCAATCCCAAATACCAAAAAGGCATAAACTGCAGTGATTAAAGTCAGCAGTTGACTTTGTTTCTTTTCCTTTTTTGGGATACCCATTTGACGAATAATTTTCACACTAAAAGACAATGAGAAGAGTACAAAGCCTAAGGAAAGCCCAAAGGCTAATTCTGGGTTGCTGTAGTTAATCCAGCCTTGATTATCACTAAGCTCTGTTAGTACTGATAGCACCAGAAGAATCAATGAAATGAGTTGTAGTCGCTTATTACTCATGGTAGCCAAAAGTCAAAGATGATGTCATTCATACACTTAAAGTGGCCTTTCGGGCACTTGTCATAACCAATCTTAGAGCAAGGTCTACAGCTTAGTTTTTTATTTTCCAGCAGAGTGAATTTGGTTTGATAAGGATACATGCCGAACTCTGGAATAGTATTCCCCCAGATAGAGAAAATATTCTTCTTCATAGCAGCAGCAATATGCATCATGCCGGTATCATGCGTAAATACATAAGAGGCTTTCTTAATGATGGAGGCGGATTGGTTGATGCTGAACTTTCCACACGCATTATATATTTCTGCCTTTTTGCCTAATGCATCCAAAGACTCTTTTTGATCAGAAGATTCATTTCCTCTGTCAAAGAAAGCTTCGATTTTCGCCCCATTCTCAGCGTCCTCTTTTCCTCCTAAAATTACGATCGGCTTGTTGATTTTATCGCAAAGCTCAATCATGCGACCTAGCGGTAGTTTCTTGGTTGCGTACTGGCCACCTATGGCAAAGGCCACAAAATCTCCTCGATGTGTTTTTGGTAGCCAGTCATCTTCAATTTGGTCTTTTTCTGGAATGAAATAATCTAAGCCGAGGGTATCTGGTTTTACACCCAAAGATTTAGCTGCTTCCATATAGCGGTCTACTATATGAATATTAGGGAGCTTGTTGACCTTGAGGTTTACCACTAACCATTTCTCCCAATTCAACTTAGGAAAAGTGCCTGATGGCTTCTTTAGCTTACTTTTTAGTAAACGAGTTCTAAGGTTATTGTGTAGGTCAACGACAAAGTCAAACTGCTCTTCTTTTAAGCTTTTTGCCAGTTCATTAAGATCATCAGTTAGAAAATGGAACTTGTCAATGTAAGGGTTGGCTTCTAGAATGCTGTGATATTGTTTCTTAGTACAAAAGTGTACTTCGGCATCTTCCAGCTGAGTTTTGATCACCCGAATTACTGGAGTAGTGAGTACTAAGTCTCCGATGGATGAAAAACGTATGATGAGAATTTTCTTAGGCATTCGCTTTTACTTGTTCCTTTTTGATGTCGAACTGTGCTGAGATCTCTTCCATTGTAAGGGCATTGTATGTCATTTCCTTGGTGAGTCCACCTTTACGACCAACCAATAAACCAAACTTCATATGATGATAGCCACTCATTTGATGTGCATCAGGATTTATTGAAAGCATAACTCCTTTTTCAATCGCATAGTTTACCCATCGCCAGTCTAAATCTAACCTCCATGGATTGGCATTAATCTCAATCACCACATTATGCTTAGCGCAATGATCTATTACCGCTTTATGATCAATCGGATAACCTTCTCTGCGCAACAATAGTCGACCAGTTGGGTGACCGAGAATCGTTGTAAACGGGTTCTCTATGGCAGTTAAAAGTCTTTGCGTTGCTTTTTGCTTGTTCATCTTTAGCACAGAATGAACGGAAGCTACGATAAAATCAAAGCTCGCGAGCACGTCATCGGCATAGTCAAGCTGACCGTCATAAAGGATGTCGGATTCTATTCCTTTAAAAACTTTAAATGGTGCAAGCTTTTCGTTTAGCCTTTCGATTTCTTCATGCTGATCTTTGACACGATTTTCATCCAATCCGTTTGCATAGAAAGCAGATTTACTATGATCGCAAATGCCTAGGTATTCGTAGCCCAACTCTTTACAGTAGGTGGCCATTTGCTCTAGCGTGTGCTTGCCATCACTATAAGTCGAGTGATTGTGAAGGATGCCTTTCAGGTCCTCCATTTCTACCAATTTCGGTAGGTTATGGTTTTTTGCCGCCTGAATTTCAAACATGCCTTCGCGCAGTTCTGGCTCAATATAATCCATGCCTGCAGCTAAGTAGATTTCCTTTTCTGAAGTGTAGCTTCTAGTATTCGCCAAAGTTCTGAGTGTCTCCTTGTCCACTACAGGAATAGATAGGTGTAATGAGCTTCCAGTTCTAAGGAAGAGGTCATTTACGAAAGTGTCAGGCTTGGTAAAGGTAAATTCACAAGGGATCAGGAGCACTTTGTAGCTGCCTTTCCAAGTCTTCGGGCCACTATTCTTCAAGTCTTGTTCAAAATCGGTAAGGTCATTGATCGCCTCTTCAAGTTTGTCAAAGTGGTCACAGGCAATCAATAACTCAATTTTGTCAATGATTTCTAATTTTCTTCTAAGTTCGCCAATCGGGCTTATTTCTTGAATCCCTGAAACTCCAGTTAGGACTTCCAGGATCTCGGTAGTTAGAACTTCGGCTTCGGCATAATGGAGTTTATTTGCGTTAGCTTCTTTGAATTCAAGTGCTTGTATAATCGCGAGTTGTGTTTTGTCTCCAAAACCCTTGAGCTTAGCAACAAGGCCGGAATTCGCAGCTTCTTTTAGTTCGTGACCACTTTCGATACCTAATTCTTTCCAGAGAACTTTTATTTTCTTTGGACCAATTCCTTTGATGTCCAACAATTCAATAATGCCCTCTGGAGTGCTATCAAGGTATTGTTGCATTGCTTCAGAAATACCGTTGGTAGCGATCTGGAAAATTGTGGTTGCAATGCCTTTACCAATACCATCTAATCCTTCTAGTTCTTTCAAACTGAGCGTCATCAAATCAACGTCACTTTTATCCAAATTGAATACTGCGTTCTGATAGCCGCGGATTTTAAAACTGTTTTCATCGTGCAGCTCCATAAGTGCAGCCTGCAGTTTCAGTTGTTTAATTATTGTAGCGCTGTCCAAGTTTTGACGATTTGTTTTGAGATGTGAATTTGATAGCTTTCTTTACCCTGCTTGTTTTCTTAAATTCAAGGAATCAAAGTTAAAAATAAGTCTTTATGAACTACTGGCTAATTAAATCTGAACCAAATACTTATTCGTGGGACGATTTAGTGAAGCTTGGTAAAGATCACTGGGATGGTGTGCGGAACTATCAGGCTCGAAATAATTTGAAGGCGATGAAACTGGGAGATCTGGCTTTTTTTTATCATAGTGTCAATGAAAAATGTGTTATAGGTATTGCAGAATGTGTAAGGGAGTTCTATCCAGATCCAACGACTGACGATGACCGATGGGTAGTGGTGGATTTTGTGCCTAAGCAAAAGCTTAAAAAATCCGTCACACTTGAAGAGATCAAAGCGATGACTAGTTTAGCCGATATGGTATTGGTAAAGAATTCTAGATTATCCGTTCAACCCGTCACAAGAGAAGAGTTTGATATAATCATTACCATGTCCGAAACAGTATGAGAAAAGCATATCTACTTTGTTTACTTTCCATTTGTTTGATTCCAGTCTATGGTCAGGTGGATTACCTGAATCGTTATGAGGTGGAAAATGATTGGGATAACATTGATTATGTGGTGGTCTCTAACGAACAGCGTGGTGTGATGTTGGTAAAGCCTATAGCACCAGGTGCTGGTAAGAATGCGACAATTGAATACAGTCACTTAGATACAGAATTGAAAGAAGTGTGGACTGGTTTCTTCGAAACATCGAAAAGCCAATACCTCAAAGGATATCACTACCATAACAATGTTACTTACTTACTATTTCAAGGAAGGTCGGACAACAGGTTTATCAAGATTGTTGCTTTGGATGTCCTTAAGAAAGAAGTACGCACTTTTGAGCCTAAGCAGATAGTGGATTTAGAAATCTCAGAATTTGAGGCCATCAAAGGATCAGCAATTATAGGCGGCTATATTGAAGGAAGACCTGCAGTGTTTGTTTATGACATGGAGGCGGATAAAGTAAGGACATTGCCGAATGTATTTCAAAACAATTCGGATCTCTTGGAGGTCAGAATTAACTCTGATAGTGTCACTTTTAATGTCATTGCATCACAGCTGGATGATAAAAAGGATAGGACAATGCTCATAAACACTTATGACTACGTGGGTAATGTGATGCGCGGCTACGAATTGCAAACCGATTCAGAACATCAGTTGATGTCTGCTGTTTCATCTTCTATCATAGAAAAAGCACAAGTGGTTGTAGGTCTATACAGTATTAAGTCGGGTACTTATCCCAGTGGTTTCTATATCAATCATGTGGATAAAACAGGAAGGCAAACTATGAAGTACATGAATTTCGGTGAGTTTGATACTTTTCTAGAACATACAGGGAAAAGACGCTTCACGAAATTGAAGGCGCGTGCTTTGGAGGCAAAAAAAGAAAATAAGGAGTGGCGCTATAAAACAGATGTGCTTTTCCGTGAGATGATTGAATTGGATGGAAAACTGATGATTGCTGGAGAGTTTTTCAAACCTTGGTCAGTGACTAGTAGTAATAACAATTGGCGAAATTACAACCGCTTTAGTGGACCAACCTTTTTTAATGATCCAGCGCTTAACTCACTGTCGGGAAGAAACTTTGGAGGGCCTAGTAATTTGTCAGATCGCTCTGATTTTAACTTTACCCATGCCTTTGCGTTCGTTATTGATTTTAGTAGTGATGTATTATGGGACGGAAGTTTTGACATTAATGAAAATCCAGAAAGTGCGCTTGAAGATTTCGGGGCTTTTCAATGGGAAGATGGTGCGGCTTATTATGCCTTTTACCATGATAAAGAGTTAGTAATGAAGCACCTAAACGACTCGGAGGATAAAGAAGGGTATCGCGGTGCACTTGAATTACTCAATGAGGAGGAGGAATTGAAATTTGAAAAGGATCAATTTCGTGGAATTACTAGGTGGTTTGGAAAACGTTACCTCGTTTTTGGCATTCAGCATGTTAAATCTCCAGATCGATCGGAGGGCACTAGAAAGGTGTTTTTTATCAACTCAGTGGCTGTGGGGCAGAAAACTGAAGCAGGAAAAATGGATTAATTCGGCTTTGAGATTTCACTGTCGGTTTCCTTTTCTTATATTTGTTTCCTGAAATGCAAAAAAGGCTATTACTAGGTCATCCTCAACTGGCCATCACCATCGGCCGCCTCTGTCAGCAACTGATAGAAAACCATCAAAATTTTAACAATACCGTACTTTTAGGCCTACAGCCTAGAGGAATCTTTTTGGCCGAAAAGATCAAAGACCAACTTTCAGAATTCATAACAACAGATGTAGCACTCGGATATTTGGATGCCACCTTCTTCAGAGATGACTTTAGAAGAAGGGATAGTCCAGTACGTGCCAATGAAACTAAAATTGACTTCCTTATCGAAGGCAAGAAAGTTATCCTTATTGATGATGTGTTTTATACTGGCCGATCGATACGGGCGGCACTCGATGCGATGAACGCTTTTGGAAGGGCAGAGAAAGTTGAATTGCTCTCTCTTGTTGTCAGAAAGTACGCAAAACACGTCCCTATTTTTCCTGATTATGTTGGTAAAGAGGTGAATACCTTGGATACAGAAAGGGTCTTGGTGGAGTGGAAGGGCGAAAATGGAGCATTAGAAGATACTATTTGGTTAATTAACAAGGAAGTGTAGATGGAGCAGTTGAGTAGTAAACACCTTCTAGGAATAAAGCACCTCACTGCTGAGGATATTGACTTGATTTTCCGAACTACTGATGAATTTAAGGATGTTATTAATCGGCCAATAAAGAAAGTACCATCACTCAGAGATATTACCATAGCCAATGTCTTTTTTGAAAACTCCACACGGACAAAGCTCAGTTTTGAGCTAGCAGAAAAAAGACTCTCAGCAGATGTAATCAACTTTTCGAGTAGCAGTAGCTCTGTCAAAAAAGGAGAAACATTGCTCGATACAGTCAATAATATTCTGTCCATGAAAGTGGACATGATTGTGATGAGACACTCAAGCCCAGGAGCACCTCATTTTTTATCCAAGCATATCAAAGCTAATATTATTAATGCTGGTGACGGAACCCATGAGCACCCCACGCAAGCTTTGCTGGACACTTATTCAATAAGAGAACGGCTAGGTGAGGTTGCAGGTAAGAAGGTTGCTATTATTGGAGACATCTTACACTCTAGGGTAGCACTCAGCAATATTTTTGCCTTACAAAAACTAGGCGCTGAGGTAATGGTATGCGGGCCTAACACGCTGCTACCTAAGTTCATCGGTTCACTAGGAGTAAAAGTTGAACTTGACATTAGGAAGGCACTCCTGTGGTGTGATGTTGCCAATGTCCTTAGAATTCAACTCGAAAGACAGCATATAAAATACTTCCCTTCACTGCGAGAATATTCCCTTTACTACGGAATTAATAAAGCCCTATTAGACTCTTTAGATAAAGAAATAGTAGTGATGCACCCAGGCCCGATAAATAGGGGAGTAGAACTTAGTAGTGATGTGGCAGACGCAGATAATGCCATCATTCTAGATCAAGTGGAAAACGGTGTGGCTGTGAGAATGGCTGTTTTATACCTATTGGCCTCAGTATCTAAATAAAAAGACATGAAAAAATTTCTTAAAATCTTTGCAGTCATCATTGTGCTGATTGTATTGGCTTTCTATTTCTTAGTAGTTCCAAAAACGGTCAGTATGATTACCGACTATGATCGGCATACTTTTGAATCGGTAACAACTGATTCCACAAGATTGGCCAGCTATGCAATCGGTGAAAAACGTAGTCCAGCAGACTATGGCTTTCCAGAATTTGAAGAGATTGATTTTAAAACCATTTATGACGATCTAAATCTAAATGGTTGGTATATCCCCTCTTCGAAACCAGAGGTTTCAAAAACATTGATCATCAGCCACGGCAGAACCTCCAATAGGTTGAAGGCAATGAAGTACTTAGAAATTGTAAAAGACAAAGGCCTTGACTCCCTTTACAATGTTTTCATTCCAGATTTAAGAAACTCAGGAAACTCTGACGAAGCTAAGACGGGGATGGGTTATGAATTTGCTGAAGATATCACTGCAGCAATGAGCATGCTGAAAGGGTCTTATCAGCAAGAAGAGTTTGTGCTTTGGGGCTTTTCAATGGGCGCCATGGCCAGTGCTACAGCAATCAACAGACCGGATTTGGTCGAACTCCAGCAAAAGGAAGGGCTTAAGGTCACTAAGTTGATCCTTGCGAGTCCTTTAAGTAATATCAAAGAGACGGCTAGAGTAGCTGGTGCCGATATGGGTATCCCAAACTTCATTTTTAATGAATCATGGAAAGGCTTCGAAAAAGTGATTGACGGATGGGGTGATAATATGAAATTTTCATACCTGCTCTCCAATAATAAAGTGCCCACACTGGTGCTTTATGGAAATGGCGATGCCACTACGCCTTCAGAAATTTTGGAAGCAGAAATTGAAGGAATGATGCACGTCTATCCAATTCTGTTTAAAGGTGCGGATCATGTACAAATTTATACTCAACCTGAGTTTAAGGAACGCTATGCTACCATGGTGAGCGACTTCCTTAGAATGAATTAAGATTAGCTTATTGTAAAGAAAACTTGTTTGGGCTTGTGTCATTTCGCAATCGATTGATAAAGCCCTAGCTTTGTAAAAACATATAGAAGAAGGAAAATGCGTTACTATAACTCAATCATCGAAACTATTGGAGATACACCTTTAGTTAAGCTCAATAAGGTCAACAAAGGTGTGCCAGGAACGATTCTCGTTAAAGTAGAATACTTCAACCCAGGTAATTCCATGAAAGATAGAATGGCTATCAAGATGATTGAGGATGCTGAAAAACGTGGCGATCTGAAGCCAGGAGGAACCATCATCGAAGGTACTTCGGGAAACACAGGAATGGGCTTAGCGCTAGGTGCCATTGCAAAAGGCTACAAGTGTATTTTCACATTAGCTGATAAGCAGTCCCCAGAAAAGATGGATATTCTGAGAGCGGTAGGTGCCGAAGTTATCGTTTGTCCTACTAACGTAGAACCAGACGATCCAAGGTCTTATTACTCTATTGCCTCTAAACTGAATAAAGAGATTGAAAACTCATACTATCCAAACCAGTATGATAATGAATCTAATGCGCAAGCACATTATGAAACTACAGGTCCTGAGATTTGGAGAGATACCGAGGGTAAAATTACCCATTGGGCTGCTGGTGTTGGTACTGGTGGGTCTATGTGTGGTACCTCCAAATATTTGAAAGAGCAAAACCCTGCTGTAGTTTCGGTTGGTATAGATACCTACGGTTCAGTATTCAAAAAATACAAAGAGACAGGCGTCTTCGATGAGAAAGAGATATATCCTTACCTGACTGAAGGCATTGGCGAAGACATTCTTCCAAAGAATGTAGACTTCGATATGATTGACCATTTTGTAAAGGTGACTGATAAGGATGGTGCAATCATGACAAGAAGATTAGCGCGTGAAGAAGGTCTGTTCTGTGGTTGGTCATGCGGTTCAGCTGTTGCCGGTGCTTTAGAATGGGCAAAGGAAAATATGACAGATGATGACATAATGGTGATCATCCTTCCTGATCATGGTACGCGTTACTTAGGCAAAATCTACAATGATGAATGGATGAAAGCCCGTGGTTTTGTGGAGGAAAGAGTGTTCGAAACTGCTGCTGATCTTCTTGCCCATCAAGAGGATAATGGCCATTTAACAACTATTGATCATACGGCAACTGTTGGTGATGCCATCAGAGTGATGACTTCTAATAGTATTTCGCAACTACCAGTTGTTGACGGGGATAATTTCGTTGGTAGTCTGATTGACTCGAAACTATTAGCCCAAATGATTGAGGATTCTGAACTTCAGAGTAAGTCAGTTTCTGATGTGATGGATAAGCCTTTTCAGTTTGTCCCACTTGATAATACACTAGATGTATTGTCATCGGTAATCAATAAGGATAATCCTGCAGTAATGGTAAGAGATGAGAATAGAGCACCACGTATCATCACAAGACACGATATTCTAAGAGCAATGACTTCAAAATAGATTTTCAAGAATCTCCAGACAGTTGGTGAATGATTTGCTGAAGTCTGGAGATTTGCTTTCTCCATATATTGTAAGAAAGAAAACTGAAGGCAAAAAGGGAAACTATTAACCCCGCGAGCATTGTATATTTTTGTGTATTGAATTCGATTTCAATGGTCATAAATAATATGATAGCCGCTCCAAAGAATAGGGCACTCATACCCGATGATACCGAGAGTCTTTCAAGTTGCTTGATTAAGTCTTGAGACATCTGATACACAGTGGTATCGGGTTTTATATTTTGTGTCGTATGGTAGCCACTGAGTCTATTGATGATATAAACTACTCCACTTAAGATTAAGGTCACTATAGTCCACAATGGTTTGTCAGCGCCATCGAGCCCAGTATAAAAAAGAGTCAAGAAGGCTAAGACGAGCATTGACTCAATCAAGAGTCTTCGTCTTATTCTTTTTAGTCTTCCGTTATGTTTTAACTCAGTCATAAGTTTCAATTCTGACGAAGTTCTGTGCGATTCTCCAGCAGATTTCCATGTGTTTTTCAGCTCGTCTATTCCCATTGTTCTTACGTTAATATCTTTTTTAATCGACTCTTTACTCTGTTAATCCTTACACCAACATAGTTTTCGCTAATACCCACTATATCTGCTATTTCAGCATAGGAGTAGTCCTCAAGATATAATGCCATAATCGCTCTCTCAGCAAGGCTTAGTTTGTGCAAGGCAGTATATAACCTCTCCTCATTCTCAGACTTTGCTTCTAGTGAATTGTCTGACGTTAATTCCGGTAACTCTTCGTTGAATTCAAGGCTTGGTTTGTTTTGCCTAAAGACGGCCATGGCTGTGTTGAGTGCTATGCGATACAACCAAGCACTAATCTTTGATTCTGCCCGAAAATTGGGGTAGGCCTTCCACAATTGAAGCACGATGTCTTGAAATAAATCTTCCTGATCCTCAATCGTATTTCGATACATCCTCGAAACCTTATGAATAATGTTCTGGTGTTCATCAACTAATGCCAAGAATTCCTCCTTCATATCACTGTTTCTTGAACTCAAATTTTCTTCCCATTCTTTCTGCTACTATACCAGTAATTTGCCCGTTAACCGCTGTGAATTCTAGTTCAATATCAATCTTCTTTCCCAAAAACCTATTTCCTCCGATAGCAGTGATCAGAAATGGAGGGTTTCCTTGTAGCTGTGCAAAGAGTTGCTGTTTCTGTAAAACGATATTGAATTGTATCTGCCCAGAGCTTGATAGGTATGAACCTGCGTATTTGGCCAGCGGAAGTTCAGGTTTTTCTTCATTTTCATTGATTTTAGGTATGTCCACGGCTTCTCCAAAAACTATTTTTTCAAGTTGCGCTGCTATCGATGATACTGGAAGGGTAGATATATTGCTTAAGATAATAATACTCATACGCTCTTCTGGGTAATATGCATTGTGACTCGAGAACCCCCAAGTCCCTCCTCCATGATAGTATTTTTTGTGATTAGTTTGGTCAATGTACCATCCATAGCCATAAGACTCAGTCTCATTCTTAAAATCGAAGACCTTAGATTGATCCGAAGTAGTCAGCCTACTTGTATGAAGAAAGCCTTGATTCCACAACATTAAATCTTTGGCGCTGGAGTATAGATCTCCAGCACCCTTGAGCATAGAGTAATTCCTATAAGGAGCCTTTACTAAACTATCACTAGGTAATAGGTGATATCCATTGACCATTTGCGGTATTATTTCTAATGTGTTGGTACTCCCAGTATTCGCTAATTTCAAGGGCTTTAGAATTTTTTCATCTAAGATCATCTGATAGTTTTTTTCATAAATCTTTTCAAGAATTATTGACAACACGTAATAGCCCAGGCTAGAGTATGAGAATTTTTCTCCGGGCTGAGAGACAAGTTTTAACCCATTGATTTCTTTTATCATCTCACTTGAGCTCAACTGAAGTC
>DLQN01000114.1:0-25825 GCA_002477595.1 Roseivirga sp. UBA7431 | reverse complement strand
TGAAGTCAATTGCCTTGTTTTCGAAGGTTAGTCTGCCTTCGGACTTGGCGATGCTTAGCAGCGCCCCAGTAAAGGTTTTGGTGATGGAAGCAATGTGGAATTTGGTGTTAATCTCCATCGGTATGTTCAATTCTCTCGATGCCATGCCAATTGCATCATGGAAAATTATTTCTGAGTCTCTGGCAACCAGTATTTCGCCACTGAAACTTTTGGCCTTATGCAGATAATTTAAGTGCGCTGATAAATCGTTTTGTAAAGCACTCTGTTCCGACTGTGCATGCCCAACTAGAACTATGCTCAATATAATTAGTGCCGTTAAAAGCCCTGATAACTTGAATTCTTTGAAGCCCATAGCTTGATTTTTTACTATAGGTTGAAGAAGTATTAGTAAAACTTACAGATCGAGAAAATTTATTTTCACTTAGTCAACGATAATATTCTTGATGTACTCTCATCGGTGATCAACAAAGACTCCTCCATCTACAATGGAGAGTTAAGCTAGAATCAGATACTTGATTTAAGGACTACCAATTCAATTGTATTTAAGTGAGTCAGAACGGTTGGTATCAGCACCACATTACCAAGAACGAGATTTCCATTGGTCTTAGCGTCTCGCTGAGACCATAGTAGAAACTATTTACCCTGCAGGCATTTCTACTAAAGACAGAATGGAAGGCTCCTTATGCCGACTTTAATGGTAGGTCTTTCACTTTAGTTACTATGGCAAAAATGAAGATGATCGCGGCCGAAGCTGCTGCTACCCAAGCAAGTCCAGGTATCATACCCCACTGTTTGTGGGCTATGGCTGCAAACGCCCAAACCCCCACCAGTGAAAAGGTAATCATACCTCTTTTGATCAAAACAAAGAGATATACAATTGCAGCGATTATAATCATTGTGATGGCCCAGTTGACTTCAGTGAGCCAGAGACTCCAATTAATTTTAGCCAGATAAGCTGAAATATTTGCTACTGTGGCAACCGTGATCCACCCTGCATACAATGAAATAGGCCACCATACCCATCGTTTGATTGCACCGGGGCTACGGTCTCCGCTTTTGATTCCCAATCGAATGACTGCTGTTAATAGGCACACAAGAATTACTAGCATGGTGATGACGCTTAATCCAGTGCGTTCTGTTAGCCACAACCAGATCCACAAGGCATTTCCAATATTGGCGACCATTAAAAATGGTCCAAGGGGTTTGAAAAATGAGGTGTTAATGTTTTTGAAAGCTGCCCGCACTTGAAATGCTGCGTTGATTGTTAATGCAATATAGATTAAGCCCCAAATGGAGAATGCATAGCTAGACGGGGTAAACAGGTTGTCGTACTCAGCACTTAATGAGCCCACTGAATTTTCATTGATACCCTGTGCATTGGCGTAGTAATTCCAATAAATAACTAAAAGGAGTACAAAGGCATTTGCGAGTGCCCATAGTTTGTTTGCGGACTTAGTCATGGCAAAATTTACAACTATATCTCAGCTAACACACCAAATGAACTGAAAAAAAGCCCAAGTAATTTTGGTCTCAATTCTAAAACTTAGTGTTTTGATAAAACTGCCGAACATTCCCTTCGACTTGTTCATACACCCTATCAATGAAACTTATGAAAAGTGTTTGTGGGCTAGGAGGCGGCAACTCTTTTCGCTTTGATTGTTGAATTTCATCCTTATTCAAAGCACGTTCATCTCCATTGAAAGAGGCCCACTCATGTCTCCAGATATCTTCACTTCTAATTTTTCGGTTAGTAAGCACTTTATCAGTATAGGCATCTCGAATTTCGAAATTTAGAACTCCGGCAGAGAAGAGCGTTTTCGCATTTGATGTAAACTCGGCTTTTACAGTGCCGAAAACATCATGCTCGACTCCGCTATTGTCTTTGTATTGTCCGACTACTACGCTGTCTCTTTTTAGCTCAACTATTTTTGTAACAATTTTGGCTTGTCCCAAAACGAAATCATCAAAACCCATTGATAGAATGTGGTCAGGTTGAATCTCTTGTTGCTCCGATTCGCTCATAGTAAGGAACCGTACGAATCGATCTTGGCTGTAGCGATCAAGGTATTCGAACATTTTATTTTCAAAATACTCGTTAGTCAACTCCAAGTTTCTAGAATGAATAGGGATTGGTTCTATTAAAACACGTACTGTCGCCACTTGGCGTGCCTGAGACAGTAGAGAATCGATACCCTGAATATTATTGGAATACCTCAAAGCCCTCTCAAAGTGACCAAAGGCTTGTCGTCCTGTTTCTATCGTATTGATTGCTAGGGCGTCAGTGCCTAGTGCTAATTGCACTGCTGCAGCGCGCTCACCGGCCTCTCTTTGCTCAGCTATGTATTCCCGTGGAGCAACTAAGTCCATGCAAGAAGGACACCTTTGTATATCTTGGTAATACCTATTCAGTTTCGCATACTCATTATAAATACCTTCCCACATAAAGGTGTCTCCACCTTTATTGAATTGCTGTACGCGTTTTAAGTGAAATTCAGAGGCTACTCGATAGCCATCAATTAAGACACCTTGTGCTTTTTTGTTATTGGGATTTGCTTGTAAGCGATTAACTGAGCGATCCAAGGCAGTTTCATAATCACCTTTATCAAAGGCATTTTTCCCAGTTGCACATGCGGCAAGTGAAAGTGCTATGAACCCAAGTAAGATAGTTTTGTGAAAAGTGTTCATAAGCCTTATTTTTTGATTTTGTATTGACCATTGAAAAAACAGTGCCAAACAAAATTAGCGGCTTCCATTCAGCTCTACTATCTTTTCTTTCATCATTTTAAAAACCTTGTCAGTCAAGTCAGTTACATTGTCCTCCGTGAGTCCTTTAACAGGCACTTCGGGAAGCACATAGGAGTGAACAACGCCAGGTTTCAATAAAAGACTTCCGCGCCTCATCAATTTATCCGCATCATGGATGATGACAGGTATAATAGAGATTTGGGATTCAATGGCCAAACGAAAGGGACCATGTCTGAAGGGAAGGAGTAATTCATCTGTATTATTTCTGGTGCCTTCTGGCGCAATCAATACTGACGTACCACCTTTTAAAACTTCCTTCATTTTTTGGCTCCCCTCGCGCCTGCTTTCTGGGCTAGAACGATCCACCCATATGGCCCAACGACTGGTTACCCACCCGAAAATTGGAATTTTTGAGAGTTCTTTTTTCCCAAGCCCAACTAGGCTTGATGGAATGGCAATGGGAATGGCGCAGGCATCCAATAAGGAAGTATGATTAATTACAAAAATGTAGGATCGCTTACGGTCTACGGATTTTTTATTGTGGCCGATAAACCAAATGCCAGTGGTGATGCCAAACATGTACACCCAGCAGCGAATGAAAAAAAAGGTAATACCATCAAGTTTTCTCGAGATCAACAAAGGAATGACCATTAGCGGAGAAAAGATCACCATGGGTATAACGAACATAATGCCGCACCAGCCAGTGTAGATATATTGAATCAGGTTTTTAATCACGTTCTTTTTCTGAAGATTTTTCCAAAATAGTTTTTTTAAGTAAATCCACTATTTAGATTTGAGTGGAAATTTAATGAAAACCGTTGGTACTAACTCATCCTAGGTGCCAGCGTTAAAAATGGATGAACCTAACTCTTTACTTGCAGTCCCATTGTTTCATTACGATGGGACTTTTTTTATGGGTAAATGAAAGCATTTAGCATCCGATACGGGGCTGAGAAATAGATTTGAAGCATAAAAAAAGGAGTGCGTTAGCACTCCTTAAAACTACTCGCAAATTATATCAACTATTGAATTGTTGCACTAAAAGTCACCGTTACATCGGTTTCTCCACCTGCATTGGTAGGGTCACCACTGCTAACGTTGGCTGCAGCTTTGTTTGGCTCATGGATGAGTGTAACCGTCAAGTTACCAGTACTAGCACCTGTTGTGGTTACTGTACCAGCCAAACCAATTGGATCACCATTTACATCCTGATCACTGTAAGTATATGTCAGGTTAAGACCTGTGCCTGGAACAACAAACACTTGATGCTCGTCAGCTTCTTCTGCTACTTCTTCCGTAATATCCTCTGCAGGACTGTCTTGCTCATTCAAGAACTCAACAGAGACGCTATAGGTAGTGTTGGCAGCTAAAGTAGGGTTTACAATTACTGGTGCATCACCGCCTGGTCCGTCAAGATCAGTGAATGTGGCCACTACATCTAGCATGGCAGCATTGCTGAAAGTTACTCTCACAGTTGTAATAAGCTCTTCTTCGTTCACAGGCTCTGGGTCGTCCGTACCGCAGGCTGAAAGGGCTAAAATCATGACTAAGAATGTTATATACTTAATACTGTTAATTGTCTTCATGAGATAATTCTTTTTATGTGCTTTGAATTGGCAAGATTAATTCAAATGCAACAATGTTGCAAGTAGATTAACATGAATTTTTTACAATTTGTTTAAACGGTCTTTTGTCCGTTTATAAAGCGCCACATGAACTGTGTTTGGGAGGTCAGGGAAGCATATTTGGGCTGCTGAAAACCGTTTCGGTTAAACCTGCGTATATTTACAGGACTTGAAAAGAACAGTGACCATACTATTCACAATGCTTTACCTAATGGCTTCCTCTGGAATTCTAGTAGGTCAGCATGTATGCATGGACCGTGTCAAGGAAACTGCAATCTTCCAAAAAGTGGAGAAAAACTGTGGTATGACACAAGCCATGCATGAGGATATGCCGGACTGCTGTAATGATGAGTGGGCTTTGGAAATCGTTGAAGACGATCAGCAAATCTCAGTAGCTACTGATACTCCAATCGGTATTTATCATTTACTTTTCGAAGTGCCTTATTCTGACTTTGAATTACTAATGACGAGTCAAGAAGATAAAGTGGAGGTGAGCAATACAGGGCCACCGGATATTCCGGCACCAGACCTCACTATACTTTATCACTCCCTTAAAATTCCTGCCGCTTTACAATCCTGAAGTCTCTTAATCGAGTTCGTTCTTAGGGCATAAGCCTGAAAGAATCTATTGATTGAATTGAAAACTATTTCGGTTTACCCAATAGTCAAAATGATACTTGATCTAGGCTTCCTAACGCTTCTTAAGCGTTCTTCCTCCTTTTCAATGGATTGTAAAAGCATAATTAATGATCAATACACTTATTAAATTTTTCTTGGAAAACCGTCTGGTTACCCTCATTCTCCTAGTTCTACTGGTAGGTTGGGGACTAATTACGGCTCCATTTCAGTGGAATACCGGATTGCCAAGCGATCCTGTTCCTGTTGATGCGATACCCGACATCGGGGAGAACCAACAAATCGTGTATACGGAATGGACTGGTAGGTCTCCACAGGATATAGAAGATCAAATTACTTATCCGTTAACGTCTTCACTACTTGGAATACCGGGTGTAAAGACGATTCGGAGTTCATCGATTTTCGGTGTCTCATCTATCTATATCATTTTTGACGATGAAACGGAGTTTTATTGGAGTAGGAGCCGAATTCTAGAAAAGCTAAATTCTCTCTCAAAAGGGCTTTTACCGGAGGGAGTGCAACCATCTTTAGGGCCAGATGCCACTGCACTCGGACAAATCTATTGGTATACCATCGAAGGAAGGGATGAGAATGGGAATCCTTCGGGAGGCTGGGATCCACAGGAGATTAGAACCATCCAAGATTATACGATCAAGTATGCACTAGCGGCTGCAGAGGGAGTTTCAGAAGTAGCATCCATTGGTGGTTTTGTGAAAGAGTATCAAGTCGATATCGATCCTAAGGCAATGGAAAGCTATGGGGTGACTTTGGCTGAAGTTTCAAAGGCTGTTAGAGAAAGTAATTTAGACGTTGGAGCCAAAACACTTGAAATTAACCAAGCTGAGTACCTCGTAAGAGGGCTAGGCTACATAAAGAGTTTGAGCGACCTAGAACAAGCCGCAGTTAAAACGGTCAATAACGTTTCTATTCGAATAAAGGACGTAGCAAAGGTGACCATTGGTCCAGCCTCTAGAAGAGGTGCCTTAGATAAATCAGGCGCAGAAGCAGTTGGCGGAGTAGTCGTTGCCAGATATGGGGCAAACCCTATTGAGGTTATTGATAATGTAAAGGCCAAAATTGCGGATATAAGTGCAGGCTTACCATCAAAGTATTTGGCGGATGGAACAGTATCCAAGTTGACAATTGTGCCTTTTTATGACCGTACTGACTTGATTAAAGAAACGATCGGTACGCTTGAAGAAGCTTTGACGCTGGAAGTCATCATTACCATTATCGTTGTATTGGTGATGCTACTCAATCTAAGGGCCTCTATACTGATTTCATCCCTGTTGCCGATTGCGGTGCTTATGTGCTTTATCGCTATGCGCTATTTTGGTGTGGATGCCAATATTGTCGCATTATCAGGTATTGCTATTGCAATTGGAACCATGGTCGATGTAGGCATCGTGCTTACAGAAAACATTACTAGGCATTTAAATGAGCAGCGTGAAAAGACATTATTGACGCTCATTTTAGATGCTTCCAAGGAAGTGGCTCCAGCGATCATTACTGCAGTTATGACCACAGTAGTCAGCTTTATTCCAGTCTTTACGATGGAAGCAGCTGAGGGCAAGCTATTCCGACCTTTGGCCTATACCAAAACCTTTGCATTACTCGCAGCTATTGTGGTGGCATTAGTCATACTGCCTACACTGGCCTATTGGTTCTTTGGGTTTAAGCCTAAGACAAAATTGTTTAAAGCACTTCTGAATATTGGCTTGATTATTTTCGGTTCATGGGTTCTGATCTTAGGTCACCCACTCGCAGCTTTTGTCTTGATTGCGTTTGGACTAGTCAATTTCCTCCGTGAATATGTAAGTGCAACCGCAGCTTACTTGAAACATGCCGATGTCATCATCGCCCTAATCGCAGGTTCTATCTTACTAAGCGATAAATGGATGCCTTTGGGGGTGGAAGTAAGTGGTTTAACGAACTTTATCTTTGTAGCGCTTATTATCGGTTTAACACTCGGGAGTTTCAGCATATTCATAAAGCTCTATCCAAAAATTTTGAGTTGGTGCCTACAGAACCGCTGGAAATTTTTGGCAATACCATCCTTTATCATTCTTCTAGGTGTAACTATCTGGTTGGGCTTTGATAGGGTTTTTGGTTTTGTACCAAGAACTTTTGGAGATCAAGTAAGAGCTCAGAAAACGTATTCGAATTTAGCACATACTTTCCCGGGGATAGGAAAGGAGTTTATGCCATCTCTTGGCGAAGGTGCTTTTTTGCTGATGCCTACTTCCATGCCGCATGCGGGTTTGGAACAAAATAGACAGACACTTCGCTTATTAGATATGGCGGTAACTGCCATTCCGGAGATTAAATCAGTCGTTGGAAAGTTCGGGCGAACGGAAAGTGCATTAGACCCCGCGCCCATCTCGATGTACGAGAACGTGATCAATTATAAAAGTGAATACATCACAGATGAGAATGGCCGAAGATTACGCTTTGAAAAAGAGAATGGTGAGTTTGTCCGAGATGAGGATGGCAACCTCATTTTAGATAAACGAGGTTCATACTTTAGGCAATGGCGAAATGAAATCAAATCTCCAGATGATATATGGAATGAGATTGTCAAAGTAACTAAGCTTCCTGGCGTCACTTCAGCACCCAAGCTACAGCCCATTGAAACGAGGCTAGTCATGCTTCAAACAGGCATGAGGGCTCCTATGGGAATTAAAGTAAAGGGTCCAGACCTAGCGACTATAGAATCGGTTGGTTTAGCACTGGAAGAGATTTTGAAAGTTGTGCCTTCGATAAAGAAAGAAGCTGTCTTTGCAGAACGTATTGTTGGCAAGCCTTACTTATTGATCGAGTTAGACCGTGAAGCCCTGGCGCGATATGGTGTGAGCGTGTCAAAGGTTCAGGAATATATTCAGATAGGTGTTGGTGGCATGGAGTTGTCGGCTACTGTTGAAGGACGTGAACGCTATGGCATCCGCGTGCGATACCCACGTGAGCTGAGAGATGACCCTGAATCACTGAAAGATATCTTGATTCCAGTTGACAGAGGTCAAAGTATTCCATTAGGCGATCTGTCTGAAATCAAATACACACAAGGCCCTCAAATGATCAAGAGCGAAGACACTTTCTTGGTTGGGTATGTCATTTTCGATAAGCTTGATGGGTATTCAGAAACAAGCGTAGTCGATGATGCAAGACAGCTGATTGAGCAGCGTATTGCTTCAGGGCAGTTCAGCTTACCAGCAGGGGTTTCTTATGAATTTGCAGGTAATTATCAGAATCAAATAAGAGCAGAGAAAAGATTGAGCTTAGTTATTCCAGTCGTTTTAGTCATTATCTTTTTAATCCTCTATTTCCAATTCAAATCAGTACCCGTTTCATTAATGGTTTTCAGTAGTGTGGCTGTCGCCTTCGGTGGAGGCTTTTTAATGCTATGGTTTTATGGTAGAACTGGTTTTCTCGACTTCTCTTTATTCGGAACTAACATGCGTGACTTGTTCCAAATAGCTCCGGTCAACTTAAGTGTTGCGGTTTGGGTAGGCTTTATTGCACTCTTTGGTATTGCTACAGATGATGGTGTGCTGATGGCCACCTATTTGAATCAATCATTTGATAAGAAGGAAATCTCAGATAAGTCTAAAATTCGAAAACTGGTTATAGAAGCAGGTATGAGAAGAGTTCGACCATGCTTAATGACAACTGCGACAACGTTGTTGGCGTTGCTGCCAATTCTGACGTCAACGGGTCGTGGATCGGATGTGATGATTCCAATGGCGATCCCTTCCTTCGGTGGTATGCTGATCGCTTTGATTACCCTATTCGTAGTGCCGGTGCTTTATTCCTTCTACAAGGAATCCCAACTGAAGTTTAACCTTAAAGTCACAGAAAATTGAAAAAGTTAATATCAGCTTTATTGGTCCTATCTATTTTGACGGCTTGTGATAGTACGATTCAAACGATATCCGTGGAACATCATGGTGTTTTGAGAGAAATCATGAGGGAACAAAAACTAGATGTCAATGCGGATCTATTGGATTATGAGAGCGTTTCTAATTTATATGCGCTTGGTGCCTTAGAAGGTCTTTCTGGTGAAATATTGATTCTCGATGGCAAGCCACTCCATAGCTATGCTAACGAAGGCTCTTTGGTAATAGATAGAAACTTCGATTGGAAGGCCACTTTACTCGTGACAAGCCAAGTCTCTGCTTGGGAATCTTTCAAGATAGATGCCATAATCAATGAGAATAGTGATTTACAAGCTTTGGTTTTTAAAGAAGCTCAGCGGCTTGGCATAAATACAGATGAAGCTTTTCCTTTTATGCTCAAAGGAAGTATTGACTCCATCGAATGGCATGTGATTAATGCCAAAGAGGCTACTGCTCAAAATCATGATGCTTACAAAGCAGCAGGACTAAAGGGTACAGGTCAATACAAAGATGCCAGGGTTTTGGGCTTCTACTCCAACCAGCATGAAGGAATATTTACGCATCACGGTAGCTATTTGCATATGCATTTCATCAACGAGGAGGAATCCGTAATGGGGCATGTTGATGCGCTGAAGAATGATGGTTCGCTATCATTATGGCTACCTAAAATGAAATCGAAATGAGAAGACTAATCAACGTAATCTTGCTTTTGTCAATTGCCATCTCACTTCATGGGCAGTCAACGGTAAATGACTATCTGAAGATAGCAGCAGAGCAGAACCCGTCTTTAAAGGCGAAATTTAGCCTCTATTTGGCTGCCTTAGAAAAAGTAAATCAACAAGGTGTTTTACCAGACCCTACCGTCAGCTTTGGTTACTTTATTTCTCCAGTAGAGACAAGGGTAGGACCACAGCGTTTTCGGCTTTCAGTAGCACAAATGTTTCCTTGGATGGGAACGCTCAAAGCCAAAGAGAAGGTAGTAGCCAGCATGGCTAAAGTTAGGTTTGAAGAATTTGAGGAAGCCAGGAATGAACTTTTTCTACAAGTAAAAACTAAATGGTTAGCGCTCTACGAACTACAAAAGGAAGTTCAGATTATGGAGGCTAACCTTAAAATTCTGAAGTCCTATGAACCGGTTACCAAAATCAAATACGAAACAAATTTGGTCTCTTTAGCCGATTTAGTCGGGGGGCAAATCAGTATCGACCGAGCGAAAACAGAACTTGATTTACTTCGATTAAAAGAGAAGCCATTGTTAGACGATTTTAATACTATGCTCAATCGAGACCGGCAATCTGAGGTAGTGTTAACGGAAACTTTGACGTTCATTAATGCTGACCATGATATTAATTCGGTATTGACCAATCAACCTAAGTTGAAGGGAATAAGATCAAGTTTGGAGGCCCTTGAACAAGAAAGCGTTTTAGCAGAGTTGAATCGTAAACCAAATATTGGTGTAGGTTTAGACTACGGATTTATTGGAAGAAGAGAAGGGGTGAATATCTCAGACAACGGCAAGGATATTCTCATGCCAATGGTCACTATGAGCCTCCCCATTTTCGGCAAGAAGAATCGATCCATTAAAAAAGAAGTAGCGCTTCGAACTGAGAGCAAAGGTTTTGAGCTTACTGCGATGGAGAATCAGTTGAAGAATAGGTGGACCAACATTGAATATCAAATGGAATCGGCACAGCAAGCGATGGATCTTTATACAGCAGAAATGAAAAAGACCGAATTGCTGTTAAGCGTTTTGATCAGCGAGTACACGAATAACAACAGAGACTTCGAAACCCTATTAGAAACACAGCAAAGACAATTACAATTAGAGTTGGCATATGTTCAGGCTAGTGTGAATTATCAAGAAGCGATGTTTAAGAAAGATTATTTAACGGGTTACACATTAAACGAAATCCAAAATGAAATTAAATAGATCAACCCTAATTACTGTTGGTTTTACCCTCCTACTAGGAGTAGCCGCAGGAGCAATGTTTTTCGGGGGCAATTCAGGTACTGAATTGGATACCGAGCATGCCTATGAACTTAATGCTGATGGACTTTGGACTTGTTCCATGCATCCACAGGTGAGACAATCCGAACCAGGTGCTTGTCCTTTTTGTGGCATGGACCTCATTCCCGTTTCGAATGATGAAGGAGGTGATCCAGCAGTCATGAAAATGTCAAATGCAGCCATTCAATTAGCGAATATTCAGACAGCTATCGTAGGATCAGGATCAGTCGATGACGTATTGCGCTTAAGCGGAAAGATAAAAGTAGACGAGAGAAGAGTGAAGGTTCAAACCACTCACTTTGCTGGGCGTGTTGACGCGCTTTATAAAAGTTTCGAAGGAGACTTGATCAAGAAGGGTGAGAAAATAGCTTCCATCTACTCTCCAGAGCTGGTTGCTGCGCAAGAAGAATTGATTGAGGCAAAGAAGCTGGAGGATACCAACCCCATTTTATTGGCAGCGGCCCGTAGAAAACTACATCATTGGAAACTGACTATGGAGCAGATTAATGAGATAGAGACTTCTCAAGCGCCTATGCGGAATTTCGATCTATTGGCAGACTTTGACGGTATTATCAGCAAGAAATTAATCAATACAGGAAATCATTTACCTGAAGGCGGTGGATTAATGGAAATCACAGATCTCTCAAAGGTTTGGGCGGTATTCGAGGTATATGAAAAGGATTTAGGGAAAATTCGCTTAGGTGATCGCCTTAAACTTGAAAACAAGGCCACGAGTAAATCTCAGGAGGGCACTGTTTCGTTCATTTCGCCAGCAGTAGATCAACAGACGAGAATAGTGGAGGTGAGGGCTGACCTGAATAATTCATCAGGAAGCCTTAAGCCTGGAATGTTTATTTCCACGTCTATCTTTTCGAGTAGTGAGGCTGGTATTATAATACCGAAATCAGCGGTGCTTTGGACAGGGAAAAGGTCTATCGTTTATGTGAAATCATCAAATGAGCGAAGTTTTGAACTAAGAGAGGTGGTTCTGGGTGAAGCTGTGAATAATCAGTATGTGATTGAGTCTGGATTAAAAGAAGGAGAAGAAGTGGTAGTCAATGGCGCATTCACCCTTGATGCAGAAGCACAACTCAGAGGAAAGATCAGCATGATGAACCCAACAGGTGGAGCCTCTTCTACTGGTCACAATCATGGAGAGCAATCAATGAATAGTGGTAATGAGGCTAGTCCTGAAAACTCTTTTTACGTGGTTGAATTGCCTGATTCTAAGGATTATAAGAATCAAGTTGATCCAAAGTTTCAAGAGCAGTTGATGAATCTTTCTATGAAATATATTGCTCTAAAGGACCTAATGGTCGAGGGGAACGGGAGCAGTATCCGTAAGGAAGGAATCAAGGTAAAAACAACATTAGATCAAGTCGATATGTCGCTGGTTAAGGGAGAAGCCCACTTGCACTGGATGTCATTACTAAAGCCTATGACAGAGAGCTTAGAAACTATTACGACAAGCGGAGATAGAGATATTCAAAGACTTCAGTTTATCAACCTTTCAAAGGCATTGATTAATGCAGTGCAGTCATTTGGAACCAGCTTTGATAGCCCGCTCTACGTGCAGTTTTGCCCTATGGCCAATAACAATCAAGGAGCTACTTGGATCAGCAAAGAAGAAAATATAGTCAACCCATATTTCGGTGATGTAATGCTGACTTGTGGAAATGTAGAATCAATAATCGAAGGAAATTAAAAACGAATATGAAGAAGATAACATTACTTATCGCCCTAGCTATCGTAGTGACTGCTTGTGGAGGAAAGAAGGAGAACAATGAATCTGTAAAAGCTACAGATCAGATTACTTATTATTTAGCAGTAAAGGACGCATTGGTTTTGACCGATGGCGCTAAGGCTCAAAGTGCAGCCAAGGCCTTTCTGAGTACATCTGAAAATGTGTCTTTGAAAAGTGATTTAGAGATGATTGCTGGCACGAGTGACGTGAAGGTACAGCGTCAAGCATTTGAAGCGCTCTCTATGAAAATGTATGAGCTGGTTCAGGCCAGCGGTTCAGATAGCCCACTTTACAAGCAGTACTGTCCAATGGCCTTTAATAACAAGGGTGCTTATTGGTTAGCTGCTGAGATGGAAGTGAATAATCCTTACTTCGGAGACAAGATGCTGCATTGTGGAAGCGTGCAAGAAAAAGTAGGTGGCTAATAGACGCCTTTGTTAAGTCTACCTGATAAGTTCTTAGCTTAAGATATCTCGTCAGTTTACTGATGAGTCGTGTGTGTTTGTGTGACCACCCAAGGCAACTTGGGTGGTTTTTTATGAAAGGGACTGATTTAATATAGCTGAAGCCCTGTTGCATCCTATCCGATATTATCTTTGTGGCAGTCAAATTAAAACTCAATGCACATTAGATTTCTTTTTGTCTGCTTGGTGATGACAATGTCTATCACTTCGACTCTCGCACAAAATTCAGTAAGCTTTAAAATACTCGACAAAGAGGACAACACACCTCTAGCAGGAGCAACTGCAACAGTCAGCCCAACCAATGGGGCTATTGCGGGTGACGATGGTGTCGCCAACCTGAAACTAACAGCAGGCGTCAATAAAATTAAGGTGACCTTTTCATTCGTAGGTTATGCAGCTCAGGTAAAGACCTATGACCTGCCAATCAGTGAGGCTCAACCCATTCTCATTTTAATGGAAGAAGAATCTGAGGAGATGGAAGAGATAATAGTGACCACCACTAGAAACTCTAGAAATATTGAAGACATACCCACTAGGATAGAGTTTCTAGGTACCGAAGAACTAGAAGAGAAGGCAGTTATGCGCTCCGATAATATTGCTATGCTCTTGCGCGAAAGTACAGGTATACAAATGCAGGTGACTTCCCCTAGTTCGGCCAATCAGAGCATTAGAATTCAAGGACTTGATGGCCGTTATACGCAACTTCTAAAAGACGGTTTTCCAATTTTTGGTGGATTCTCAGGAGGTTTAAGCATCATGCAAATACCGCCCTTGGATCTAAAGCAAGTAGAAGTGATCAAGGGGAGTAATTCTACGCTTTATGGAGGCGGTGCCATTGCAGGTCTTGTCAACTTGGTGAGTATACAACCTGAAGAAGCCCCTAAACTAAAGATCATGATGGATCAAACTTCAGCCGGAGGAACCACACTGAATACCTTTATGGCCAGAAGAAATGATAAGGTTGGGATTAGCTTCTTTGCTTCAGGAAATCGACAAAGCGCTTATGATCCTAATGCTGATAATTTCTCTGAAATTCCAGAGGTGAGAAGAGTCACTATTAATCCAACTTTTTTCTATTATCCATCAGCAGATAGTAAATTAAGAGTTTCACTCAACGGTACCTTCGAAGAACGGCTTGGAGGCAACCTAGATGCCATTGACACGGAAGCGGCCTCTACTAATCAGTATTTGCAAGACAACAATACAAATAGACTGTCTTACCAGTTGACGTATGAGAAGAAATGGGACAATAACCGACAGCTGATCATAAAGAATAGCTTGCTGCATTTTGATCGCTCTATTGACCAGTTTAATTATGCCTTTAATGGAGAGCAATTGTCTTCTTTTAGCGAGGCAACCTATTCCTTTGGTAGTGAGGAGAGCAGTTGGGTTTTAGGGGCCAATGTGATTTCAGATAATTTTAATGAGGGTGATTTGACAACGAGTGATCGAAGTTATAATCAATTCACATCAGGAATTTTTGCGCAGCAAGTATCTAAACTCTCAGACCGTTTCTCAATTGAATCTGGATTTAGATTGGACCATAATGACGACTATGGTTGGTTCGCTTTGCCACGTGTTGCCTTGTTTTATAAGCCAAATACTAGCTTCACTTATCGCCTAAGTGGAGGTTTAGGGTATAAAACCCCTACTATTTTCACAGAAGACACAGAACGACTTTCTTTTCGTGGATTGAGTGCTTTCAATCTCGAGGACTTGGATGCAGAACGATCTTACGGAGGAAATTTTGACATCAATTACAAAACAGCATTTGGTAACGACTGGACGTTTAGTTTGAATCAACTCTTTTTTTACACAACCTTGAATGATCCCTTGGTCTTAACTGAGAACCCAGTAAATAATTTTCTTTTTGAGAATGCTAGTGGTCCTGTGAGTTCGAGAGGTCTTGAGACAAACTTAAAGTTGACTTATAAAGACTTTAAACTGTTTTTCAACTATGCTTTAATAGATACAAGGCTTGACTATGAAAACATAAATGATCAGAAGCCGCTAACAGCCAAACATAACATTGGAACAGTGCTTGTTTATGAGGTGGAAGGCAAGTGGCGATTGGGTCTAGAAGGCTACTATACCAGTAGACAATTAAGAAACGATTTGTCTGAGACGGATGACTTTTGGATTGTCGGATTTATGGCGCTTAGAAAATTTAAGAATTTAAGTGTATACCTAAATTTCGAAAACTTCACCGACACCCGTCAATCCAGGTTTGAGAATATCAACTTAGGGGCAAGCATGGCACCTGAATTATTGGACGTTTGGGCGCCCTTAGAAGGGTTTGTTGTCAATGGAGGGATTATAGTAGAGCTAGCGCGCTAGATTGATCTCTGGCACTTACTTCCCCAATCAGAGTCTCTTCCTCAATCAGAGTCTCTCGTAGAGGACTCTGATTAAACTTACCTTCTTTGTTATCTCTTCATTCGTGTAGGACTTTGGATAAAGATGATCTAACCTAGATTATGGTTTTTTCACCCTCTTGCTCAGAGTCCCTTTCAGGAGACTCTGAGCGTGAAATGGCAGATTATGATTACCATCAGTGTCTCTCGGAGAGGACTTAAACTTTCCCAATCAGAGTCTCTCGCAGAGGACTCTGAAGAGTAATATTATGATTAAATTCAATCATGAGCACACACAGAATACATGAGGCCAAGCATACTGTGTTTTTCATTACGTTCACATGCTTTAAATGGCTTCCCCTCATCGATCTCTCAAATAGTTATGCTGCATTTAGTAAGTGGTTTGAATACTTAAAATCAAGGGAAGCTTTTGTTTTAGGCTATGTAATAATGCCCAATCATTTTCATGCCCTACTTTTCTTAGATGAGAAGTGTGATAAAAATCTGAATCAATTAGTCGCTAATGGCAAGCGGTTTTTAGCATATGATATTGTGAAAGGGCTTGAAGTTGGAGAACATCAAAAGATCTTAAATTTTCTTTCGAATTCGGTGGCTAATAAAGAAAGCCTAAAAGGGAAAAAACATCAGGTATTTGTTTCTTCTTTCGATGCTAAGGAATGCTTTAACCGTAAAATGGTTGAGACAAAACTTGATTATATCCACCACAACCCTGTGTCTGGGAAATGGCATTTGTGTGAAGATTGGATTGATTACCCCTATTCCAGTGCTGGTTTTTACGAATCAAATCAACTTAACCCTTGGATTACGCATTATATGGATGTGATTTAAAACCCTCTTGTTCAGAGTCCCTTTCAGGAGACTCTGAGTGTGAAATGCCAGATTACCATCACTATCAGAGTCTCTCGCAGAGGACTCTGATTAAGCTTACATTCTTTTATGTGTTTGAGTGTCCCTTTTAGGGGGCTATGAGAGGGTTAATACCCCGCAGCTTGTCCGTCTTTCCTTGATTCAGAAGCACCATAGTAGACTTTGTTTTTATCATCCCACATGATCGCTTGATAGCCACCATAGCTACCCACGTTCCAAGACATGGTATGGCCCATCAAAACGAGTTTGCGAATGACTTCATAGTCAATGCCGCTTTCCAATTGTAGCGTCCCGCCATCGGTCATTATCGATCCGGTAGGTTGTGATGATCCCGTGTGTAATATGCGAGGCGCATCACCTGCTTCTTGCAAGTTCATTCCAAAGTCAATTAGGTTGATGACAATTTGCGCATGGCCTTGTGGCTGTGTGGCGCCACCCATTAAACCAAAACTTACCCAGGGCTTTCCATCTTTAGTAATGAAAGCCGGAATGATGGTATGAAAAGGTCTCTTGTGCGGCTCATATACGTTAGCATGCCCTTCCTCTAATGAGAATAACTCTCCTCGGTCTTGTAAAATGAAGCCTAAGCCTGGAGGTGTCATCCCCGAGCCCATGCCTCTATAATTACTTTGGATGAGTGAAACCATATTGCCGTCTTTATCTGCTACCGTCATGTAAATGGTATCTCCATCTTTCAGTTGCCCAGCAGGAACTGACTGCGCTGCTTTTTCCGGGTTGATGAGTTTCCTTCGTTCTGCGGCATATTCCTCTGAGATCAACCAATCGATAGGTGTTTTATAAAAGTCTTGATCTGCATAAAACTTAGCGCGATCGGCAAAAGCTAGCTTCTTGGCCTCTGTAAAGGTGTGGATGTATTCTGTACTACCGAAACCCATTGATTTCAAGTCATAAGCTTCTAAGATTTTCAATTGCTGAAGGGCAGCTATTCCCTGTCCGTTTGGAGGTAGCTCCCAAACATCGTAGCCACGATAGTTAACTGATACAGGCTCTACCCACTCTGAAGTATGATCGGAAAGGTCTTTTTCTGATAAGAATCCACCAAGTTGATCCATATAATCAGCAATGGTCTTCGCCACGGGGCCTTTGTAGAAGGCATCACGTCCTCCTTTTGCAATTAAGCTAAGCGTATTGGCTAAGGCTGGGTTTTTAAAAACTTCACCTTTCTTGGGTGTTGATCCGTTAGGCATATATACTTCTTTGAATCCTGGAAACCTTTTTAGGTTTGCGGCACCTCTTGCCATATACCAAGAAATTAGCTCGGTTACAGGAAAGCCATTGTTGGCATAATTGATGGCGGGTTGTAGAATCTCTTGCATCTCCATGGAGCCAAATTTTCCATGTAATTCGAACCAGCCGTCAACTGCTCCTGGTACCGATACTGGTAAAGGGCCATAAGAAGGAATTTTTTCGTAGCCGTTAGTCTTGAAGTAGTCAAGCGATAGGCTGTAGGGAGAACGGCCTGAGGCATTAAGCCCGTAGAGCTGTTGCGTCTTAGCATCCCAAACAATAGCAAATAGATCGCCACCAATACCATTGCCTGTGGGCTCTACGAGCCCGAGTACTGCGTTAGCGGCTATTGCTGCATCAATGGCGTTACCGCCTTTCTTTAAGATGTCTAGGGCCACTTGAGTGGCTAAAGGCTGACTAGTAGCCGCCATTCCGTTTTGAGCGATTACCTCTGAGCGTGTGGCAAATTTGCTGCCTGTGATTCTATCTTGCGCCTCAGCAGAGCATACTGATATGAGGAGAATTAGGACTAAGAACTTCTTCATGTTGGTCAATTAATTTATTATTTCAACTCCACCGAAAACCACTAATCCTTTGATGTAGAGTTTTTCAGGGTGTTCTGCTTCATCTTTTATCACGCGCTTATCCGATGTTGCGCCAAAGATACTTGTTACGCCTATTTCTACATTCCAATCTTGAGGCACTCTAATTTTAGACCCTCCGAAAAGGCAGAAAATTTCAAGGCGCGCTGATCTTGGCGAAAGCTTAGAAGTAGTTAGGTCAATATTTGAACCTCCGAAAATAGCGGTGAGACTACCCCCTCTAAAATTATAGCTAGTGATTACTTTGTCACCACCACCGAATATGGCTGTATCTTCTATCAGATCGCTATCATCTGGATTTGGGGTATTCAGATCAGCAGTGGTTGAGGTCTTTCTCATGATAATGTGAATACCTATAGCTACCAAGGCCAATGGCCACAAGTCCCAGATAGATACATCTATCCTGAACCAGTCATCGATCAAAAAGATGAATCCTATGGCTAACAGAATACCTCCTGCTCGCTTGTTTTCATCCGTAATGATTAAAAACAAGCCTATGAGTAAAAGAATATTTTCCCATTGAAAAATATACCTTCTGACATAATAAGGTATCATGTCGAGGTTGCTCAGCGCAAGGACCAACCCGATGATAATGAAGATGATGCCGAGCAGTGTTGTCTTGTTGAGTTTTTTCATTTTGGAGATGTAAAATTTAAATCTAGAAAACTACATGCCTTTAAACAAAGGAGATTTGTTTAAAGGTCATTGTTTGTTATTTGAATTAGCTCAATTCTTAACTACTTTTGCCAACCTTGAATTTCAAGCGCACGTGGTGAAATTGGTAGACACGCCACCTTGAGGGGGTGGTGCATTAAGTTGTGTGGAAGTTCGAATCTTCTCGTGCGCACTAGAGCCCCTAATTTTTAGGGGCTCTTTTCGTTAATCAACAGGGTAAAACGGACTGGTACAAACTATTTTAATGAGTAGTTGAAATCTTCTGTTAAATGGTTATTCACCTATCAATAATTCTGCATTTCCGAGTTAGTACAGAAGGCTTATTGTAGTAAGAATTCACTTTTTATACATACAAAACTTTGTTTCTTAAAGCTTCTTAGCAGTGCAACGCATGAAAAAGCGCCCTCAAGCATGTTAAATGCCTATTTACATATTGTGTAAATCGTTAGTTATTACATATATTTGATTTACCTAACATCGAGAACTAACTTATTTTGACTACGCGTCTATCCAGACTTTGGAGATTTCTCTCCATTGCTGTGATTGGTGCATTCTTTGGAATTATTGCTAATACAGCGCAAGCCCAAACGAATGTATTGAATACAGCTTTGACACTTGACTTTTTGAAGTCCGGTGGCTCTGCATCTGCTGATGATGTTGTCACTAATGTCGTGAAAGCTATTAATCGCACATCTCGTCCTTTAAAATTCAATTTAGACTTATCTTCTCCCGCTGGTTGGAAGGTCGTTAATGACATGACTAAAATTCATGAAGTCGCCCCTGGTGATTCGACCTTTATCCCTATCAGATTAGTCCCTTCTAAAACCACAAATGGTAATGTCAATTATTTCATCAGTGCTACAGCCTATTCTGAATTTGGAGATGCTTTGGCTTCTAGTGCCTGGTCAGTCTCAATAAAGAAAATTTCAAAATGGAATTTATTAGTCCAAGAGAGACAGGTATACTTCACTAATGAAGCAGACAGTGCGAGTGTAAATTTGAGGTTGGTTAATGATGGGAATTCTCTTGAAAAAATCCGAGTGAATCTCGCATCCAATATTAGGCTTCAAATACTAGACCACGAATGGAAGAGGATTCCAGACAATGTTATCTACGTTGAATTACCTGTTGGAATTGATACTGCATTTGTCATTAATGTTCGTATTAATGAGAATAAAACGAAAGGTTACTTTTTCTCAGATACACCAGATGATGAACAAGATAAGTTGGATGATAAGAAGTATAGGCTGCAAATTAATGCTGCAAGCGTAGATGATATCAACAATACAAAGGGTAGACGGGTAAACTTTACTAAACTTTCCAATAGCGCAAAATTCGATTCAGTTATAGGTTGACACCTGGTTTTACTTATTCTCCAGGTATCTACACAATGGAAGTTATCTTTACCATTGCAGAAGATTTATAATAGTCTCTTCGTCTTAATTCGTATTCCTCCTATCTTCGTGGCATAATCCTTTATTGCTATGAGCATCAACGTATCCCTTCTAAAAAGTATCTGTGAAATTGCAGGAGCACCCGGTTTCGAGAAACGTGTCCGAGACTTAGTTATCAAAGAAGTAAGCCCTCTAGTCGATGATGTTTCGGTGGACAACATGGGTAATGTTGTTGCGCTCAAGAAAGGTGTCAATAACCCAGATGGAAAGAAGGTCATGGTGGCAGCTCACATGGACGAAATAGGGTTCATTGTGACACATATTGATGAGAAAGGCTTCGTACGCTTTCATACGCTTGGTGGCTTTGATCCGAAAACACTGACTGCACAACGTGTAATAATCCATGGTAAAGAGGATGTCATTGGCGTTATGGGTAGCAAGCCTATACACGTAATGACAGCCGAGGAACGCACCAAAGTGGCAAAGATTTCTGACTACTTTATTGACCTTGGTATGTCGAAAGAAGAGGTAGAGAAGGTGGTTACCATAGGAGATCCAATCACGCGTGAGCGTGAGCTCATCGAAATGGGAGACTGTGTTAATTGCAAGTCCATTGACAATCGGGTATCGGTATTTATTCTAATTGAAGCGCTTAAACTCCTTGAAAAGCAGCCTTATGATGTCTATGCGGTATTTACCGTTCAGGAAGAAGTAGGCCTAAGAGGAGCTAATGTCTCTGCACATACCATCAACCCAGATTTTGGCTTCGGCTTGGATACAACCATTGCTTTTGACCTTCCAGGAGCATTACCCCATGAAATGGTTACAGAGTTAGGTAAGGGTGCTGCGATTAAGATAATGGATGCTTCTACCATTTGCGATTATCGCATGGTGGCTTATATGAAGCAGGTAGCCGATAAGAAGAAGATCAAGTGGCAGCCAGAGATCCTAACTGCTGGTGGTACTGACACTGCCGGTGTGCAACGAATGGGTAAGGACGGTGCTATCTCTGGCGCTGTATCGATACCTACAAGGCATTTGCATCAAGTAATTGAAATGGCAAACAAAGAGGATATTCAAGGCGCAATTGATTTACTAGTGGCCAGTCTAGAAGGCTTGGATCAGTACGACTGGTCTCATTAAGGTTTGGTAAGCTTGTAACCGAAGTATGCTGCTAATAAACCTACAACTACGCTAAGCCCAATATAGAGAATTGCTTGTACTGGCTTGCTCGAAATGAAAAGCGTATTTCCCTGTAGTGCAAAGGTTGAAAAAGTAGTAAAACCACCACAGAAACCAGAAATCAAGAGAAGGTTAAGAGAAGAGTTGATGATTTTCTCTTGTTCGGCATAGCCCGCCAATAGCCCTAAGAGCAGGCAGCCTAGAATGTTGACCACAAAAGTGCCATAAGGCTCAAAATTATCAATTTGCTTATGAAGTGTTTCTTGCAGCAGGTAGCGTAATGCACTTCCAACTCCACCACCAATGGCGACTATAAGTAAGTTTTTAAGCATTAGTCTTTGGCTTCTTTTTTAGGTGCTTTCCGCTTGATGTAATTGTAAACCTTATCATAATCACTGTTTTCCTGATTGCTCAGTTTCACATAACCCTTATTCAGGAAAACTAGCTTGAGCTGTCTGAATTCCGTTTTGTTTGTGTTTATGATGGTTTCTTCCCATGCGCCCAAATTACCAATATCCTGCACCGTTTTGAAGAAGCGGAAAGGATAGTAAATATGAACTTTGTCGTGGCTGATCTTGATGACTTTGTAGCCAAAGAGCAGCTTGGACAATAGAATCGTTGTGGTAAGCACGAGTATTCCAAAAACAATATAGCGCCAAGTTCCCTCAGGATCACTCAATATTTGGCGTAGAAAAAAGAGTGCACCAAACCCACAGATCACTGTAAAGACTACAAGAGAAAAAATGGTAGTGCGCTTTGGCTTTGAGATGATCATGTAGGCGAATTAATTAAATCTTCTCTGAATTGCGAAATATGCAGCACAATCTCCTTGAAAAAAGCGTGAAACTCGCTTTCAAAGGCATCCTGATATTCATACAAATCTTGTATCGCTATGTCCAATTTGGAGTCAAATTTTGTGCGCCTGGAGAGTCCTTGGAGTGCCCGATGTATTCCTTCTGGATTTGCGTAATTGACCAACCAGTTGCCCTTAATCATGTAAGGCAGCATTTTTTGCCCCTTGGTAGGAATTATATCCCAATGCTTTTGCATAACCTTATAACTCGATTGGGCAAAGTCTGCAAGCGGAATGTTGGAGTATTGATCGAAGTGCTTAGCCAAGAAGTGGTCGTAGAACATATCTACAATTACACCTGAGTAGTGCCTGTACTTTTCTCTCAGCTTGTCTTTGCTCAATGAAACGATAGGATGCGTATCTGTGTAAACATCGATTTCGCGATGCAGCAGAATTCCCTTGGCCACCATTGGTTCAAAATCTTGATATTGCTTTCCCTTTACAAAGTCACCTATAAAATTGCCAACCTTAATTTGATCGTTATTTCCAGAGAGGTATAAATGGGCTAAGTAATTGATATCAATCGTTTTGATTAAAGGTATTAAGCCGAGAAGGCATTACCAACGCTTACTTCCTAAAGAAGTTTCTGACGTTCAAATAATCGAGGAAGTATACGAGTCTAATGGTGATGGTATCAAAATTAGGGGCAGATAGTGTGTTATCGAAGTTCTCAAAGAATCCCATTTGAGTGTCGATGTCATTTGTACCTATAGATCGCTTCCAAATTGCTCGGACTTCACTTCCAGGTAGAAACTGCCAGTTATATTCCATGTCAATATTAAAGACATTGAAGTTTCGGTTATGCAGTGGGTCGTTCGTGTCTGTATCTAGGCCTGTATAATCTGTTTCAAGGAGCTCACCATCTTCTTGCAGCTCTAGGAAACGACTATAGTCGACACGGTCCCAATTGTGTCTAAGCCTGAAAGTAACACCCATTCGATTACTGAAGATATATCTTGCGTCAGTAATGTTTGTCAACGTTTTTCTATCCCTAACACCGAACATCACACGACTTAGGCTACCAGCATCATCATATAATTTGGTAACATAGCCACGATTATTTGTCCTGTCTAGCACTTCTATTCTATGGCTTATCTCTGCGCGTGTTCCAATTCTAACCGTTCCCGAGATATTATAAGAATGCTCTACGAAGTCCCAATCAGGTCTTACGCTAATTCTCAATCGGCCGTTACCACTCAACAGTTTTCTTCCATCAGTTCTTAACGATACCGTATATCGTTGGCTCTGAGGTCTCATAAATACGTAACCACTTGTTCGAGCCTCAAAGAAGTCATTATCTGTCCTTGGGCTTCCTCCAATTTCGCCTGAAAGTGACCAGAAGTTTTTAAACTGGCCATTCAAGTTAAGATTAAGAGACATATTGGTAAAGGTGTTCGGCTCGTACAACTGGTTGTAATTAGCATCGATCCTTGCAGACCAACTGTTGAAAATTCCAGTCGGAGTAAATTGATTGTAAGAGAGTCGGCCACCGTGTTCTATTTTATTCGCTCGCCTTAAAAAGCCCAAATCGTTGATGTCATAAGTGTCAGTTTCAACATTTCTACTTACGTTGAACTGAAAATTACCTCGAGTCTTCGCTAAGTTCAAGTTGTATTTGTAGCCTGTCTTATTGTTGCTGGTTGCCGATTCGATATCATGTGTAATCACTTGACTGTAGCCATAGAATCCTCTTACTCTCCATGATAGGCTTTGGTCATTCAGATTCAGGTTTAGGGCAGTCACATTTGCATCATCAGCATTTTGTCCTCTCCATACATTAGAATTAGTGAACGTGACGCTAGAGTTGTTCTTAAGGTTTTGATCAAGGACAAGCAGGTTGAAATTAGTCAGTGGATCAGCTTCGACTTGACGGGTAGTCCCAGTTTCGGAGTCTTCAACTTCTACGAAAGTTCTATCTGTCACTGCATTAAAGAAGCCGATGCCTAAACCGCTGTTTGTACGGCCAGTGATTTTACTCGCATTGATAAGTTGCGCTGCAATGGGCCTTGACGTAATACTTTCACTATCGTCAAGCGTTTCTGTAACGTTGCCAAAAGTGTTGCCTATTCTTCTCGAATAGAATAAGCCAGCCCTGTTAAATAGTTCAACGCCTTCGGTAAAAAACTGTCTTTGTTCATCGAACCTCACCTCAAAAGGAGAGAGGTTTAATACTTCATTATCCGAACGCACCCCGCTAAAATCTGGAATCAAAGTCATATCAAGGGTAAAAGCATCGTTGATGCCGTATTTGATGTCCATACCACCGTTTAGTTGAGGTGCTACGAAACCAGTTTCAGTTGACCTGCTGATCACAGTCGATACGTACGGATAAAAGAATAATCGAGTAGGGGTTTCTATGTCTTCGAGCTGGGTCACTTCGCCAGCTTGGTTTAAAAATCCATCAATCTCGGGGTTAATTGGGTTCCAGAATGATTCTTCATTTAGGAAGGTGGACCTTCTAAAAAAATTGATTCCCCAATTTTGAATATCCTTTGAGGTGAACCGAAGTACCGCAAAAGGTATTTTATACTCTACCGTCCAATAGTCTTCAAAAACTTTTGTTTCTGACAGCCAAACCGCATTCCATGCCGCATCATTTCTCCAAATTCTCTCATTACCGCCATTTGAATATCTTGTGTCATACTGAACACCTGCGATGGTTACAAAAAGACCAACACCATTCAAGCCAGCATTAAAGGGGTCTATAGAAACACCAAAATAATCGGAGTCACCAATATTGTCACGGTTCGTTAAAAGGTTGAAGGCTTGATCCTTCTTTTCGTAAAGTTTTGCGGATACATAGATGGCTTCATCATCGTACACGAACCTCACTTCAGTTTTTCGTTCCGATGCTACGCCTGGGGAAGGCCGTCTTTGCACAAAATCAGTTAAGATGGGCGCGCAACCCCAAGATGCTTCATCGAAAATCCCATCGATTTTGATCTTATCAACGGCTCTCACCGCTTCGAAAGACTTCTTAGGAATAGTTGTGTCTTGGGCATACGATACCACTGAAGGAAGGCAGAGCGCCATTAAAAGTAAACCGTATTTCACTACTCGTTTCATCATACAATTGTATCAACATACAAATATGACTTTTGTTCGTGGTGCTTCTCATCAAAATTATCCCAAAAGACGCTTTTCTAGTTTGAGCGGTAAGGGTGCATTAAGTGATTGTAAATAAGATGTTTATCAAATTTTTTATGAATGGGTTTTACATATAATATCTCGCTGCTTTTAGTATAGATTCCCATGTTTCCTTTCGTTTTATCAATCGATTGTAAAAGATTCTTTTGTTGGTAAAATATTTTTGATTTTGATATGTAGTTTGATCTCTACTTTTTTGCCATATGGATCCCTATGGCAAAGCTTTGAAAGAATTCGTTGAGCACAACGAATCACCACCATTATTGCTTCATAATTCTTATGGGGCGGCAGAAGAAATGCCAATTTGGTACTTTTTTCGAGCCTATGATGAAATGCCAGATTTAGAAAAAATGGCGCTTTCTGTATG
>DLQN01000036.1 GCA_002477595.1 Roseivirga sp. UBA7431 | reverse complement strand
TTTTAGTTAATATTAATGTTATACTTGAATTATAAAGCAATGAACCGTACTTCGGTTCAACGTATTAATTTCATTGTAGAGCCAATGACGAGATTTGAACTCGTGACCTCTTCCTTACCAAGGAAGCACTCTACCCCTGAGCTACATCGGCTTATCAGTTATCAATCCAAAAGTCCTTAATTCAAGTGACTACTTGCAATGCTGAACTTTCTATATGTAACTCAAATTCAGAGCGGGTGACCAGGTTCGAACCGGCGACCTACAGCTTGGAAGGCTGTCGCTCTACCAACTGAGCTACACCCGCTTATTCAATTGTCAGTTTCAAATTTTTAGCTATTGCAAACTAAAAATTCTCAACCTTGAATTGAGAAAAGTGGGGGGAGCAGGATTCGAACCTGCGAAGTCGTAGACAACGGATTTACAGTCCGTCCCAGTTGGCCGCTTTGGTATCCCCCCTTTGATTATCAGTAAGTTAAAGAGCAAATAAAAACCCTCTCTGCGAAAGGGACTGCAAAATTAGACCCTTTTTTATTTTATTCAAACAATTGCAATAAAAAGATGAAGCTTTTTCAACATTGCCAAAAACAGGCCTCACACATGCCCTATTGCCGATTTACCGGATAGATAATCTTTTCTCCATATTAGGAAAAGTAGCTCCTCTTTGACATCTAAGCATTCAAAATAGTTCCATATATTTGCGTGATTTCGGAAGGGGTATTTTCCATTATTGCCCCTCCAAGTCGTAAAGATTAAAATCTATTGAATGTATCAGACCAAATCCGCTTCTGGAGACAGCGTGACAATCGCATTTGAGGGTGATCAGCTCATTTATAATGACCAACCTTTTAATTGGTCATTAAATCAAAAAAGTAATAGCACCTTTTTGATTTTAAAAGATCATAAGAGTTTCCGTGCAGAAATACTCGACATAGATGTAGCGTCTAAGAAAGCAACAGTCAAAATTGAGAAATCCATTTTTGAGATTGAACTAAAAGATAAGATGGATCTCCTTCTTGAAAAAATGGGGATTGCGAATCTTGAAACAGTTCAGGTAAATGATTTAAAGGCTCCGATGCCAGGACTAATCTTAGACATTTTAGTCACACCAGGCCAAACTGTTAAAAAAGGAGATCAATTATTGATACTTGAGGCAATGAAAATGGAGAACGTGTTAAAAGCACCTGGCGATGGCGTTGTCGCTTCCATTGAGGTAGAAAAAGGTAAAAGTGTAGAAAAGGGTCAAATCTTAATAAATTTTTAGAGAGTAAACATGGGTTACAAAAGAGTTCTATTAAAGTTAAGTGGCGAAGCCCTAATGGGTAAGCAAAATTATGGCATTGATTCAGCTCAGTTAGAGCAATACGCCTTGGATATCAAAAAGATCCATGATAAAGGTGTAGAAGTTGCTATCGTAATTGGTGGAGGAAATATATATAGAGGAGTTCAGGCAGAGACCTCAGGAATCGACAGAGTACAAGGCGACTATATGGGAATGCTAGCCACAGTGATCAATGCGATGGCTATTCAAAGCACACTCGAAAAGCATGGCATGTATACTCGACTTATGTCAGGCATTAAAATGGAAGCCGTTTGCGAACCATTTATAAGACGAAGAGCTGTACGCCACCTAGAAAAAGGTAGAGTTGTGATTTTTGGTGCAGGTATTGGTAACCCATACTTTACCACTGATTCTACAGCGAGTTTAAGAGCAATAGAAGTAGAAGCTGATGTAGTACTAAAAGGAACTCGCGTTGACGGAGTTTATACTGCAGACCCAGAGAAAGACCCTAATGCAGTAAGGTTCGAAAAACTAAGTTTCGAAGAGGTTATCCGCAACGGATACAATATAATGGACATGACAGCCTTCACTTTATGTCAAGAAAATAATGTTCCAATCATTGTTTTTGATATGAATAAAATTGGCAACTTAGAAAAACTTGTAGATGGTGATGAGCAAATTGGTACACTTATAAGCTAACCCTTATGGAAGAGATTGAGATTTATTTAGAAACAGCAAAGGAGATGATGGAAAAAGCCATGTCCCGCTGCAAGACAGAATTATCTAAGGTTAGAGCTGGCAAAGCGATGCCAAGCATGCTAGATGGGCTTATGGTAGATTACTATGGTGCTGCTACCCCACTAAATCAAGTAGCCTCACTTTCTACACCAGATGCTCGTACCATTTTTATTAAGCCTTGGGAAAAATCAACCATCCAAGAAATTGAAAAGGCAATCATTAATAGCAACCTGGGTTTTAATCCACAGAATGATGGCGAAAGCATTCTCATTAATGTGCCACAACTTACCGAAGAACGTAGGATACAATTGGTAAAGCAATCTAAAGGAGTAACTGAAGATGCAAAGGTGAGTGTGCGAAATGCTCGAAAAGAAGCAAATGATGAATTGCGCAAACTATTGAAGGACGGGGCTTCAGAAGATATGATTAAATCAGCTGAAGGTGATGTACAAGTTTTAACGGACCAACACGTGAAACAACTTGACGAACTCCTCGAATTGAAAGAGAAAGACATCATGACCGTCTAATCCAGACTCAAAAATATATTTAAAAGAGCGATCAACCTGTTGATTGCTCTTTTTTTATCCCATCAATAGAACGGTTCAGGACACCAATAGCC
>DLQN01000047.1 GCA_002477595.1 Roseivirga sp. UBA7431 | reverse complement strand
AACAAATAGAAAAATGGCAAAGGAAAATTTTGATCGTTCCAAACCACACGTGAACATTGGTACAATTGGTCACGTAGATCACGGTAAAACAACTTTGACAGCTGCGATTTCAAGCGTATTGTCAAACCAAGGTCTTGCATCTGCAAGAGATTTTGACCAAATTGACAACGCTCCTGAAGAAAAAGAAAGAGGGATAACAATTAACACTTCTCACGTTGAGTACCAAACAGCAAATCGTCATTACGCGCACGTTGACTGTCCTGGTCACGCGGATTATGTGAAGAACATGGTTACGGGTGCTGCGCAAATGGATGGTGCTATCCTTGTAGTTGCGGCTACAGATGGTCCAATGCCTCAAACTAGAGAGCATATCCTTTTGGCACGTCAGGTAGGTGTTCCTGCACTAGTAGTATTCATGAATAAGGTTGACCTTGTTGATGATGAAGAACTCCTTGAACTAGTTGAAATGGAAGTAAGAGAATTGCTTTCTTTCTACGAATTCCCAGGTGATGATATTCCTGTTATCCAAGGGTCTGCTTTAGGTGGATTGAATGGTGATGACAAGTGGGTAGGTAAAATCATCGAATTGATGGCTGCTGTGGATGATTATATTCCACTTCCTCCAAGATTAACTGATAAAGATTTCTTGATGCCTGTAGAGGATGTATTCTCGATCACTGGTCGTGGTACTGTTGCTACTGGTAGAATTGAAAGAGGTATAATCAACTCTGGAGATCCTGTTGATATCATCGGTATGGGTGCTGAAAACATGAAATCTACTATCACGGGTGTTGAGATGTTCCGTAAGATATTAGACAGAGGTGAAGCTGGTGACAATGTAGGTCTATTGCTTAGAGGTGTTGAGAAAGCTGACATCAAAAGAGGAATGATTATTTGTAAGCCTGGTTCTGTGAATCCACATGCTCACTTCAAAGCTGAAGTGTACGTGCTTTCGAAAGAAGAAGGTGGACGTCACACTCCATTCTTTAACAAGTACCGTCCTCAGTTCTACGTAAGAACAACTGACGTAACTGGTGAGATTATGCTTCCTGCAGATATCGAAATGGTTATGCCTGGTGATAACGTAACTATTGACGTGAACTTGATTAACAAGATTGCACTTGAGCCTGGACTTCGTTTCGCTATCAGAGAAGGTGGTAGAACAGTAGGTGCTGGTCAGGTTACTGAAATTCTTGACTAATACATTAAGTCTTACATAGATTTTTTATACAAACGCGTTTTCGATTTTTCGGAAGCGCGTTTGTTTCGTTATTAATAATTTTCTACATTTGCAGCCCGTTTCGAGCTTCTGCTGCATTTGAGACACTTTTTTAAAGAGGTATTTCTCCTTAAAGAATATGTTTCAACCCATTGAATATCAATGGTTTACAGAAGAAAGTTTGAATGGAGTTGAATACGGGTGTAGCTCAGTTGGTAGAGCAGTGGTCTCCAAAACCAGAGGTCGTGAGTTCGAATCTTACCACCCGTGCAAAATAAAGAAGTAAAACCGATGAGTAAATTAAAGTCCTTTGTAACCGCTTCTTATGACGAGATGAGGCATAAAGTAAGCTGGCCCAAGTATTCTGATCTTCAGAGTAGCTCAGTGTTAGTATTAGTCGCCTCTTTAATCTTTGCGCTTTTCATAGGCGTGATTGATTTAGGCTTCGATGAAATAATGGACTGGTTTTACAAGCTATAAGAAACGATCAAACGATGTCAGAACTAAAGTGGTACATGGTGAGAGCCGTATCGGGCCAGGAAAGAAAAGCTAAGGATTATCTTGATAATGAGATTGACCGTGAACAATTCTCGGAACAAATCCCTCAGGTAATGATTCCTTCAGAAAAGGTCTACGAGATCCGTAATGGAAAGAAAAAATCTCGTGACCGTAATATGTTTCCTGGTTACATAATGGTACAAGCTAATGTTGCCAATGGTGAAGTCATACACATGATCAAAAATATTCCTGGAATCATAGGGTTCTTAGGTCAAAAGGCTGGCGAGGCTTCCACACCGCCAGTCCCATTACGTCAAGGCGAAGTCGACCGTATTTTAGGTAAGGTTGAGGAGATTGATGATTTTGACGAGCAACTAGATTCTCCATACATAATCGGAGAGACCATTAAAGTAATGGATGGTCCTTTCAGTGGATTTACAGGAACCATAGAGGAGGTATTTGAAGAACGAAGAAAACTTAATGTTATGGTTAAGATCTTCGGTCGAAATACACCTGTTGAATTAAGTTACATGCAAGTAGAAAAACAAGATTAATATGGCTAAAGAAATAGCTGGTTATCTGAAGTTGCAAGTCAGGGGAGGCCAAGCCAACCCTTCTCCACCGGTAGGTCCGGCATTAGGTTCGAAAGGGCTTAATATCATGGAGTTTTGTAAGCAATTCAACGGACGTTCACAAGATAAAATGGGTCAGGTTTTACCTGTACTTATAACAATCTTCAAGGATAAGTCTTTTGAATTTGTTATCAAGACACCTCCGGCACCAGTAATGTTGCTAGAAGCTTCTAAACAAAAGAAAGGTTCAGCTGAATCTAACCGAGTTAAAGTGGGTAGCGTAACCTGGGATCAGGTAAAAGAGATCGCAGAGGTTAAAATGCCGGATTTAAATGCTTTTACTATCGAGTCTGCTATGAAAATGGTAGCTGGAACAGCTAGAAGTATGGGGTTGAGGGTGAGTGGTAAAGCACCTTGGAATAACTAAAGATTTGTACAAATGGCAAAGTTAACAAAAAAGCAAAAAATAGCTTTTGGTAAATATGATCCAGCCAAACAATATGATCTGGCTGAGGCAGCTGGTATCGTTAAAGAAATTAACGGTGCTTCGTATGATGCTTCAGTAGATATAGATGTTCGTTTGGGTGTAGATCCTCGAAAAGCTGACCAAATGGTAAGAGGTGTTGTTGCACTTCCCCATGGTACAGGTAAAGAGGTAACGGTGCTTGTGCTTTGTACTCCGGATAAGGAACAAGAAGCAAAAGACGCGGGTGCAGACTACGTAGGGTTAGACGATTACATTTCTAAAATAGAAGGTGGTTGGACTGACGTTGATGTAATCATCACCATGCCTACTGTAATGGCCAAAGTTGGTCGTTTGGGTAGGGTATTAGGACCTAGAAGTCTTATGCCTAATCCGAAAGCAGGAACTGTTACACTTGATGTGGCAAAGGCTGTAAAAGATGTAAAAGGCGGTAAGATCGACTTTAAGGTTGACAAATCTGGCATTATTCATACAAGTATTGGTAAGTCGTCTTTCTCTCAGGAGAAGATTGCTGAGAATGCTAATGAGGTAATCCAGATGTTAAACAAATTAAAGCCGGCCTCTGCTAAAGGTACTTACTTTAAAAGTATCAACATCTCTACAACACAGAGCCCTGGAGTGAAAATAGATAAAAACTCAATTTCCGGACTATAATCATGAATAGAGTAGAAAAAGCAGCCTTAATTGAAGAATTGGTAGAAAAGTTTTCGGCTAACGTCAACTTTTATATTACTGATGCATCCGGAATGTCGGTTGCTCAGACCAATAATTTGAGAAGATTGTGCTTCGAGCGAGGAATCGAGTACAGAGTGGTAAAGAACACAATGGTACAAAAAGCATTAGAGCAGTTAGATACTGATTATGTGCCTTTTGACGATAGTGTATTGAGAGGTTTTACTGGCGTTATGTTCTCAGGTGAGGATTCTAATGCTCCAGCAAAATTGATCAAGGAATTCAGAAAAAAATCAGGCGGAGAGTCTCCAATATTAAAAGGCGCATCTATTGATACGGACCTTTACATTGGAAACGAGAATCTGGATATGCTAAGTAGTCTCAAGTCTAAGGCTGAGCTAATTGGCGAAGTAATATCATTACTTCAATCACCTGCTAAGAATGTTATCTCTGGCCTTAAGGCTTCAGGTAGCAAACTATCAGGCATTCTCACGACTTTGTCTGAGCGCGAAAACTAATAATTAAATAAGATTTAAAACACTTTATAAATAATAATACAATGGCAGACTTGAAAGAATTTGCAGAACAGTTAGTAAACTTAACTGTGAAAGAAGTTAACGAACTAGCTGGTATCCTTAAGGATGAGTATGGTATCGAACCTGCAGCTGCGGCTGTTGCTATTGCTGGCCCTGCTGCTGGTGATGGAGGCAATGTTGCTGAAGAGAAATCTGAGTTTGATGTAGTTCTTACTGCAGCTGGTGGTTCTAAACTAGCAGTTGTAAAACTAGTTAAGGAATTAACTGGTCTTGGACTTAAAGAAGCAAAAGAGATCGTAGATAGTGCTCCTAAAGCAGTAAAAGAAGGTGTATCTAAAGACGAAGCTGAAGCACTTAAGAAGCAGCTTGAAGAAGCTGGTGCGGAAGTAGAGCTTAAGTAATTTGATTGGCCATTTATAAAATGGCATTGGAATAGGCCCTGATCTTTCGAGATCACGGGTCTTTTCCTGTTTGTATACATTTTAGGGAGCAATCCCTTTTTCTGCATCCTGAAGGGTGCAATCAAGAATTATTCAATAACAAAAAATATAAGGCCTTGGCTATTCTAGCAAATCAATCAGAAAGAATAAACTTCTCTTCGATTAAATCAATATTAGATTATCCTGATTTCCTTGACGTGCAGGTAAAGTCTTTTGAAGACTTTTTCCAATTGGAAACACCTGCAGACAAAAGAACACAGGATGGTTTGTTCAAGGTTTTCTCTGAGAACTTTCCTATTTCCGATTCAAGAGAGAATTTCGTTCTTGAATTCGTGGATTATTTGGTTGATCCTCCAAAATATGACGTTGCTGAATGCATCGACAGAGGATTAACTTATTCTGTGCCCCTTAAGGCTAAGCTTCGTTTAACTTGTAATGATGAGGACAACGAAGATTTTGAAACTATTGAGCAAGAAGTATTCTTAGGGAATATTCCTTACATGACACAGAAAGGTTCTTTTGTCGTCAATGGTGCTGAAAGAGTTATTGTATCTCAATTACACAGATCTCCAGGTGTATTCTTTGCGCAAAGCAAGCACACCAACGGAACTGCACTCTACTCAGCAAGAATCATTCCTTTCAAGGGTTCTTGGATTGAATTTGCTACCGATGTGAATAGCGTTATGTACGCTTACATTGATAGAAAGAAAAAGTTTCCAGTAACCACTTTGCTTAGGGCTATTGGTTATGGAACTGATAAAGATATTTTGGATCTCTTCGGTTTATCTGAAGAAATCACAGCGAAGAAGACCACTTTGAAAAAAGCAATTGGTCGTAAACTAGCTGCAAGGGTACTGAGAACATGGGTTGAAGATTTCGTAGATGAGGATACTGGAGAAGTAGTATCTATCCATAGGAATGAAGTATTACTCGAAAGAGACTCTGTACTTTCAGAAGAGCATGTAGAAATGATCATTGAAGCGGATGTTGAATCTGTAATCCTTCACAGAGAGGATATCAACATTGCTGATTACACGATTATATATAATACGCTTTCAAAAGATAATTCAAACTCAGAAAAAGAAGCTGTAGAGCAAATCTATCGTCAGTTGAGAAACACTGATGCACCTGATGAGCAAACGGCACGTGACATTATACAGTCATTATTCTTCTCCGATAAGAGATATAACCTTGGTGAAGTAGGACGATACAGAATTAACAAGAAATTAGATCTTGATATTGATTCTGAGAAACTTGTTCTAACTACTCAAGACATCATTTCAATTGTGAAGTACTTGATCGGTTTGATCAACTCAAAAGCAATTGTAGATGATATTGATCACCTTTCTAATAGAAGAGTGAGAACGGTTGGTGAGCAGCTTTATGCTCAGTTTGGTGTAGGATTGGCGCGTATGGCCAGGACCATCAAAGAAAGAATGAATGTTCGTGACAACGAGGATTTCAAGCCTGTTGATTTGATCAACGCGAGAACCTTGTCTTCAGTGATCAACTCTTTCTTCGGAACCAATCAGCTATCTCAATTCATGGATCAAACAAATCCATTAGCAGAGATTACGCACAAAAGAAGAATGTCAGCCCTAGGGCCTGGTGGACTTTCGAGAGAAAGAGCTGGTTTCGAGGTACGTGATGTTCACTATACGCACTATGGTCGTCTTTGTACGATTGAGACGCCAGAGGGACCAAATATTGGTTTGATTTCATCTCTTTGTGTTCATGCTAAAGTAAACAGCATGGGATTCATTGAGACTCCATATAGAAAAGTTAATAATGGTAAGGTAAGTCTGTCTAATGACGTGATTTACTTAACCGCTGAAGAAGAAGATACCCACAACATTGCTCAGGCCAATGCGCCATTTAAAGAGAACGGTACCTTCATCAACGATAAAGTGAAGGCAAGATACGAAGGTGACTTCCCTGTAGTAGAGCCAAAAGAGCTGAGCTATATGGATGTTGCGCCAAATCAGATTGTATCAGTAGCAGCTTCATTAATTCCATTCTTGGAGCATGATGATGCAAACCGTGCTTTGATGGGATCCAACATGCAACGTCAAGCAGTTCCTTTGTTAAAACCAGAAGCGCCAATTGTGGGTACTGGTTTAGAAGGAAGAGCAGCGCGTGACTCTAGGATGTTGACCATTGCCGAAGATTCGGGTACTGTACACTTTGTAGATGCTACCAAGATCATTATCAAATATGATCAATCGAAAGATGATCAATTGGTCAACTTCGATACAGCATATAAGACTTACAATCTGATTAAATTCCAAAGAACTAACCAGGACACTACTGTAAACCTTAAGCCAATTGTGCTCAAAGGTGACAAGGTTCAGAAAGGTCAAGTACTTTGTGAAGGTTACTCAACTGAGAAAGGTGAATTGGCTCTTGGTAAAAACTTGAGAGTGGCGTACATGCCATGGCAAGGGTACAACTTTGAGGATGCAATTGTAATTTCTGAAAGAGTAGTTAGAGACGATATTTACACTTCAATTCATATTGACGAGTTTGAGCTGGAAGTAAGAGATACCAAGCGTGGTCAAGAAGAGTTAACTTCTGAGATTCCAAACGTAAGTGAGGAAGCTGTGAAGAACCTTGACGAGAATGGTATCATCAGAATTGGTGCTGAAATCAAAGAAGGTGATATCCTAATTGGTAAGATTACGCCAAAAGGTGAAACGGATCCAACACCAGAAGAAAAGCTGTTAAGAGCAATCTTTGGAGATAAAGCGGGTGACGTGAAAGATGCTTCATTAAAAGCTTCTCCTTCACTTCAAGGTGTGGTTATTGATACCAAGCTATTCTCTCGTCCTAAGAAGGATAAAGATCTACGTGTTCAGTCGAAGAAAGAAGTACAGGTGCTAAAAGCACAGTACAGTAAAGACTTACTAGTTGTCAGAGCTCAGATCATCGAAAAGATGATAAAGTTACTTGATGGCAAAACGTGTAGTGGCGTAACACACAAATTTGGAGATGAGATAATCTCTAAAGGCGTGAAATTCAATAAGAATAACATCGCTCAGAATCTTTTCCCAGAAAAGAACATCTATAGAGATGAAAGTAATTATAGCGTTCAGGAAGAAGTAAACTTGATCACTGACCTTAACCTTGATGGTTGGACAGAAGATAAGAAGACGAACGACCTGATCGTGAAAATGGTTAAAAACTATAACCTAAAACGTAATGGAATTACTGGCGAATTCAAACGTCAACGTTTCACTATTGAAGTAGGTGATGAGTTACCGACAGGTATCGTGCAGTTGGCTAAAGTCTATGTTGCTAAAAAGCGTAAGCTTAAAGTTGGTGATAAGATGGCGGGTCGTCACGGTAACAAAGGCGTTGTTGCAAGGATCGTAAGAGAAGAGGATATGCCATTCTTAGAAGATGGAACTCCAATGGATATCGTATTGAATCCACTAGGTGTACCATCAAGGATGAACATTGGTCAGATCTACGAAACTGTACTAGCATGGGCAGGTTTGAAACTAGGTAGAAAATATGCTACTCCAATTTTTGATGGAGCAAGCATGGAAGAAGTGGAAGCTGAATTGACTGAAGCAGGTTTACCAAGTGCAGGACGTGAATACCTCGTGGATGGATTGTCAGGTCAGAGATTTGATCAGCCAGTAACTGTAGGTATTGCATACATGCTGAAACTAGGTCACTTAGTTGATGACAAAATGCACGCAAGGTCTATTGGACCTTACTCGTTGATTACACAACAACCACTTGGTGGTAAAGCACAATTTGGTGGTCAGAGATTTGGAGAGATGGAAGTATGGGCACTCGAAGCATTCGGTGCATCTAACGTACTCCAAGAAATCTTGACAGTAAAATCAGATGATGTAATCGGTAGAGCGAAAGCTTATGAAGCGATTGTTAAGGGAGATTCTATTCCTAAGCCTAATATTCCTGAATCATTCAATGTATTGGTTCACGAGCTTAGAGGTCTCGCATTAGAAATCACTTTAGACTAATTACAATTTTGAATTTGGTTTAGGCCACAATTAAGAATCAAAAAAAGCTATGGCATTTAAAAAGAATAGAAAACTTAACAACGACTTTAACAAAGTCACTATTAGCTTGGCTTCTCCGGAATCTATCCTTGAGTCTTCTCATGGAGAGGTAACACAACCGGAAACCATCAACTATAGAACCTATAAGCCTGAAATGGGTGGTTTATTCTGTGAAAGAATATTCGGACCTGTGAAGGACTGGGAATGTCATTGTGGGAAGTACAAAAGGATTAGATATAAAGGTATCATCTGTGATAGATGTGGTGTTGAAGTAACCGAGAAGAAGGTTAGAAGAGAAAGAATGGGACACATCGAATTGGTGGTTCCAGTGGCACACATTTGGTACTTTAAGTCACTTCCCAATAAGATAGGATACCTTCTTGGTCTGCCGACTAAGAAATTGGATCAGATTATCTACTATGAAAGATATGCTGTAATCCAAGCAGGTATTAAGGAAGAAGAAGGTATAGCGTACATGGACTTCTTAAC
>DLQN01000032.1 GCA_002477595.1 Roseivirga sp. UBA7431 | reverse complement strand
TCAATTCTTTTTTTGACACTTCAAAACTTGTTACCGTCTCATTCAAACGGGATGCAAATGTAATACGCTTAATTGCATCTGACCAAGCTTTATGAAGAGATTTTTTAAAGTATTTTCTAACTAGTTGAAGACCTAGTTTTTAGGTGCTTTCGGTCTCTTATATAAGGGCACTGTACTACATGGTTCGCCATACATTAGACTCTTTACATGCGGTTTTAATAACCTTGTGATTTCAACATATGCAGATTCTGGTACTGGTAATTCGCCACAACCTTTAATGACAACTGGGCGATCTTGTACTTCTTTAACATCAATATGGGACAAGGCCTGCTGAAAGAGTGCGTACTCAAGGGTTTCCAAAGAACCCATTACAACCATATTCGCGATTCCTTCGAGCTTTGTCATTAGCAACATGTAGGCCCATGTAGGGACAATAGCATCTTCAGAACAAATTAGAGATACATTCTTTCCTTGGTATTGCATCCAATCATGCTCTTTTACAAAGAGTCTAAAATCCTTTTCTCTCAGGACCATACCTTGAAAAAGATTATCTGAGATGTCATATACTACCCTCTCTCCATGATGATAGTGTTCCTCTAGATCGATTGAAACGATCGGACTATTCAATACTCTATTTACAATCTCTTCACTCATAACAATGCCTTTGGCGTAGTTGCTCTAAATTCTTTTAAATAGAAGGGTTCGAAATATGCTATATCCTCAAATTCTTCTTTCTGATATTTATTGAAAGCTAGCTGCCCAATTGCCCAAGCAGAAGGTGTTAGTCCTTCGATAAACCTTGCATTCTTGTTTGATTCAATAAGTGGCTTAAACTTAGCAGCCCCGTCTCCGTGAAACAACGCTTTTCTATGGGTAAGAGTTTCTCTAAAACTCTCTTCATCGAGAATCAACGCCTCAACCTCATTAAGCGGCTCCAAGGAATCATTATAAGTAGCTGTATATACCTCCATCCTTCTCGCATCTAGCATTGGGATGAATAAACTTCCTTCGGTGTTATATTGGCTCACTTCATGCGCCATCGCTTTCAGCGTGCTGACAGATACGATAGGCTTATCCAATGAGTAGGCCAAGCCTTTCGCAGTAGATACCCCTATCCTAAGGCCAGTATAAGAACCTGGCCCTTTAGAAACTGCTATAGCACTTATTTCCTTTAGACTGAGTCCACATGCTTTCAGTAAATCCTGAATAATAATGGTAAGCAAGTTAGAATGAGACTTCTCTAAGAAAAGCTTCTGCGTGGCAAGGACATTGTTTCCTTCCGTTATCGCAACAGAACATACCGTAGTAGATGTTTCTATACTAAGAATTAGTGCCATGAATTAGTTATTGTATTTCAAATCAGCTGAATCACCTTGTCTGCAATCACCACCAATACAAAGAGTACAAAGATATAACTGATTGTTCTATTTGATAGCCGCCTTCCGATTATTACCCCAAGTGGAGAACCTATAATCACACCAAAAGAGATCATTAGTGCAAGTGGCCAGACAATGTAACCCGTGCTTTGATTAACAAAATCTGTCTTTGGATTTTCAAACAAGTTGAACACGGTCAGAGAAAATGCCGTAATAAAGATTACCCCTAAAGAGATCCCTTTAGCTTTTTGCATTGACATTTTTATTCCACTATTTAGAATGGGGATAATTACTGTCCCTCCTCCTAGGCCTGAGAGCGCTGAAACAGAGCCTGCAGCAACCCCTACCAAACCTAAACCCAGTGACTTTGGCTTAACCTCGTGCTCGCCTCCAGATTCCCTCTTCACTTGAATAAGCGTCCGAATCGCGATGAAGGCCATTATTACTATGACCACGTAATTGAACTGTGTCTTGTTATAAAGCGATGTATTTACAATGAAGTGAAGCACCAATAGCGAGGAAACTGTTCCCCAAACACCAATAATCAGCACCTCTTTCCAGAAGAAATTACCTTTCCTAACTAACGCAGTTGTCCCTGATAGGGCGGCAAACATGGTTCCGAAAATTGAGTTTGCAATGGTATACTGAACTATTTCTTGCTCTGGAAAGCCCATCCCAATCAAGAGATAGGGTAACACCAGAATATACATTACACCTCCACCAATACCGATTAATCCCGCCAGGAGGCCTCCAACTAGGCCCATGATGAAGAGCAGTAAAAAGTCAGTCATTAAATGGCTAATTACCTTTTAATATTTGCGCATATTGAGATTGGTCAGACAATATTTCAATTGCTTTCTTAACATCCTGATCAACTTCAAAAGAGGCTTCGAGCGCACCATCCTCTAATAGAATTCGAGAGACAAACTCTTCTTTAATGAAATAACGAATTTCATCCTTACTCTTTTCCAGGTCGACTTCAAGATTGTTGGCAATTATAGCTTCAAGGTCTGCTAGCTGCATTTCGATTTTATTTAACTCACCCATTGCCTTGGCCGACTCTCTTAACTTGACCACTTCTTCTTGCAATTCTGAGGTATAATTGAGCTCTTGGTCCGCTAACCATATCTGAAAATCGGTTAACATTTGATCGCTGACAACAATCTCACTAGCAACTTCACCCGTTGGCTTGGTACCAGTATATTCATTAGCAAATCTAAAGAAGAGATCTGCCTGCATAAGAGACATTGTAATTGGTGCCAACTTACTTTGATCAACAGCGAAATCTGGGGCGACTCCACCTCCATCAAATACGGTTCTACCATTAGTAGTCTTGAAAGCTGTTTGCAATGAGTCCGCTATTTTACCTACGCTACCGTCCTCATTTCGATTACTATAATCAATGGCCTGAATACACCTTCCACTTGGCGTATAGTATTTCGCGATGGTCACCTTCATTTGCGAATTGTAAGACAATGGCATGGTTCGCTGAACGAGCCCCTTACCAAAGGACTTTCTACCTATTACAACGCCACGGTCATAATCTTGCATTGTACCCGCAACAATCTCAGAAGCCGAAGCGCTTGAACTATTAATTAACACTGCTAGCGGAATATCTATATCTGTACTGGTGTTTAAAGTTTTGTAGGTAGCATTCATTTCTTTCAACTTACCCTTCGTTGTTACAACAAGCTCTCCCTTGTCAATAAAAATATTCGATATGTTGACCGCTTCATTGAGCAACCCACCTCCGTTACCCCTTAAATCAAGCACCACTTTTACAGCACCCTCTTTCTTTAATTGCCTTAGCGCAGATTTGACTTCTTTTGATGCGTTTTCTCTAAAACCTGTTAATTTGATTAAACCGATGTCTTCACTGATCATTCCGTAATAAGGAACGTTGGGTAAATCGATTGTTTCTAACTCCACTTCAATGTCTAACTGACCTTCTCCAGGTCTTTCGAGCTTTAGCATAAGTGTCGAAGATGCCTGCCCTCTTAGGTATTGACTTGCCTTATCATAATCTTGTCTAACATCAATCCCGTTAATTGATATGATTTCATCCCCCCTCTTCAGTCCAGCTCTATCCGCAGCAAAACCTTCGTTCGGCATGACGATCATTACTCGTTTATCATATTTCTCGCCCACAACTGCACCTATCCCACCATACTGACCTGTATTTTCAGTTCTCACGTCTTCGATCTGATCTTCTGGATAGTAAACAGTGTAAGGATCAAGGGTTGACAGCATGGCGTCAATACCTGTCTCCATAATGGTATTGGGGTTAATGTCATCTACGTAATTCGCATTGACTTCCTTATACATGGTAGCGAAAATATCGAGGTTCTTTAATATCTCGAAGTACTTGTCATTTTGCGGTGCTGTGAACGACCAAAGTAAAAATGCTGATACACCAAGAATGGCAATTTGAATCTTCTTCCTCTTTAATTTCCTCATGATTGATCTTTGTTAGAAAGCTCGGTTAGTTCTTTCTTCAAACGGAGAAGCGATTTCTTTAGTTTAGCCTCAATAGTTTGATAGGGCAAAATATCGTTTCCTGTATAAATATAACCAATCAATGCTTTTGGGAAAGTCTGTGATTCAGTTGTTAGGAGATTCTTATTTAGGCGGTATGCTTCTTTTACCTTTCTCTTTAGGAGGTTACGCGTAACCGCGTTTTTGAATTTCCGCTTGGATACAGATATGAGTACCTCATTCTGCTCATGATCGGCTTGTGTTAGGAAAATTACTTTGAAGGGGTATAAATAAAAAGAGGAGCCTTTATCAAAAAGCTCCTGAATCAATTTTTTGCTATGCAGTCTTTCCGACTTAGGGAAAGTGTATTTCAAATTAGCTGTTTTTGGATCTGACACGAGGCTCAATTTAGAGAAACCTCAGCTTACACGGTATTATTTACCGTGCTTTCCTTCGTCAGAAACAGTAAGTTTATGTCTTCCTTTGGCTCTACGTCTCGCAATAACGCTCCTACCGTTAGCAGTCTCCATTCTAGATCTGAATCCGTGCTTATTTTTTCTCTTTCTCTGCGAAGGTTGAAATGTTCTTTTCATCGTTTCTTTATCTTTCTCTCAAAAAGGAATGCAAAGATAGACACCTTTTTCTTTTTTACCAACGTGTGTTAGAAATTGTTTAGCTTTAATCCACTCAGCAAATCTTCATGGACTATTACTTCTCGTTTCAAAACCCAAATACTCATCTCATCACCATCAAAGCGACTTTTCAAGCTTCTGAAGTTGATACGCAAATATACCTACCTAATTGGAGACCTGGTCGATATCAAATCCAAAATTTTGCAAAACGTATAAAGAATATTTCCGCCTTCAGTCAAGAGGGTAAACAATTAGGCATTGCAAAAACATCGAAGAGCTCATGGAGAATTGCCAATCAACCAGGACAGATAACTATTGTCTATGAATATTATGCCTTTGATATGGATGCTGGCAACACATGGCTAGATGAGGAACAACTCTATATTAACTTTGTGAACTGCTGTATATATACTGAAAGTAGTCTAACTAATAAGTGTAGGATAAATTTTGATTTACCCGATAACTATGAAATCGCTTGTGGACTGGAGCACACCCAAGCTCACGAATATACTGCACCCGACTACTATCGTTTAGTTGACAGTCCTATGTTCGCTAGCGATAGTTTAAGAAAAATAACGTACGCTGTAAATTCCTATAAGTTCAATCTTTGGATACAGGGCGAGTTACCAAGAACTGACGAAGAGCTTATTCACGACTTCAAAAGATTTACAACACTACAAGTTGATCTAATGGGTGGATTCCCTTGCCCCGAGTATCACTTCCTCTTTCAATGCCTCCCTTACAAGCACTATCATGGTGTAGAACACTGGAATTCAACGGTAATCACTATCGGACCCTCAAGCGAACTCAGTGAGCGAGATAAGTACAAAGACTTTCTGGGTGTTAGTTCTCATGAGCTATTTCATACTTGGAATGTCATTAGACTTCGTCCGAAGGAAATGACGCCTTATGACTTTCAAAATGAAAATTACCACAAAACTGGATTCGTTACAGAAGGGGTTACTACCTATTATGGCGACCTTTTTTTAGCGCAAAGTGGTGTCTTTAACACTGATGAATACTTCAATGAGCTGAACATTATCTTTCAAAAGCACTTTGCTGGTGGCTGGGAGAACATGTCAGTTGCCGAATCGTCTTATGACTTGTGGCTAGATGGTTATGAAGCAGGGATTCCAGACAGGAAAGTCTCCATTTACACTGCGGGGGCACTTGCTGCATGGGTGCTAGATTGGATGATACGACTGCAATGGAGAAATAAGAGGTCCTTGATCGATGTCATGCGACTCATGTGGACGAGGCATGGTGCTAACCAATCTGGATACACTTATGAAGATTATCAGCTAGCAGTAGAAGAGACTTTTGGAAATATGGAAGTCAACAACCCAGTCGTCAAGTTGGCTTATGAAAATGAAACACTAAGTTTCGGTCATTACTTCGATCATCAAATCAATGGCAAAGCTAAGCACATTGATATTTTAAAGCGCCTGGCTCCATCTTTTGGATTGAATATAGATCAGGAGTACCCAGAAAGTCATGAAGAACGAGTTTTTGGTTTCAAATTAATAGAAGGTATTGTTGTGCAAATTGCAAACGGCAGCCCTGCTTATAAACAACTAAGCTTGAAGGATAAAATTGTATCCATCAATGGAAGGCCAATTGGGGAAGCCAACTTAGTAGATGAGACATCACTATCACTTGAAATCAATCGTTTCGGTAGACCGATTACCGTTCGGCTCGCCACCAAAGCCTCAGACCAATATTACTTCCCAATTGAAAAAATAAAGATTAACGAACAGCCTAGCTTGGTTGAAAGAGAAAACCTCCTTGCCTGGCTCGGAGGTCTCTCACAAAAACCTTAGGCGCTAACGAGAGGCTATAAAGAACTTTCATTTGCGCTCCCAAGAAGCTATTCTTAATAGCTGCTATTTTAAATCGTGCAGCATTGCCTGAACCTCTGGCCATTTAAGTCGAGGACCAAATTGTGATACTACTTTTGAACTCGCCATACTCGCCAGCTTTCCAGCAGAAGCATAGGTCATGCCATTTGTAATGCCATAAAGAAATGCACCTGCAAACATATCACCAGCACCATTGGTGTCAACTGCCTTTACTTTGTACGGCTCTATGTCAATGAAGGTGTCTCCATCCCATATCATTGCACCATTGCTACCTTGGGTGATAACAAATTTGTGTGCTTCGCTTTTCATAGCTTCACGAGCATCCATCAAATTATCTTTACCCGTAAATGACATTGCCTCGTCTTCGTTACAAAAGAGTAAATCCACAGAAGCACCAATTACATCCACGAATTTCTCTTTGAAAAACTGAACAATACTTGGGTCAGACAAGGTAATCGCAGTTTTTACGCCATTCGCCTCAGCTAGTTTCTTTCCAAGTTTCATGGCCTCTACTCCTGTTTCAGAAGTGGTCAAATATCCTTCTAGGTATAGATATTGAGAATCCTTCAGCGCATTCTCATCAATTTCGTTTACTGATAAATTAGTAGTCGCTCCCAGAAACGTATTCATTGTACGGTCTGCATCAGGCGTAATCATCACAAGGCATTTACCTGTAACCCCGCCTTCTCTTTCTTTACCGTCTAGGTTGGTATCAACACCTGCATCGTTCATGTCTTTCAGGTAGAAATCACCATACTCATCACTCGAAACCTTACATGAATAGAAAGACTTACCCCCAAATTGGCTTACGGCTATGATTGAGTTGGCTGCAGAGCCTCCTGATTTTCTATTTAAGTCACCACTATCAATAGCACCAATGAGTCTAAACTGAGTATCCTCATCCACTAGCGTCATCAGTCCTTTTTGCACTTTATGATCATATAAAAACTGATCATTTACTTTGAATTCAAGGTCTACTAAGGCATTTCCAATGCCATATACGTCATACTTCTTGCTCATAACTGTCTATATTATTGCTTCTCTTTCGAAGGTTTTACTCTCGTCAAATAGCTTTCGGTAGGTGATGTGTGTCTTTAAAATTTCGCCACCAATCTGCTCAACGACATTCATCATTTTCGGATTGAAATCTCCAATCCAGTTCATCTCAATATCTTTGTAAGGAAAACCCTTTTTCCATGCCATTTTTTGGACATAAGAAACAACAAGTCCTCCTTCTACACCCTTTTTTTGATGTTCAGGAACAACCCCAAACACAATTCCTAATCCCTTTTTACAAGCTCCAGTCTTGAGTAAATACATGAACCTTAGCTTACTCAACAGGTTCCATTTCCCATTTAGGTGCTTGTAGAGCTGATTCAATTCAGGAATAGATATAAAAAAGGCTACGGGTACTCCTTTATGGAAAGCAAACCATATAAGTCGGACATCTGCGACTGGCTTTAACATTTTAAAGGTAGCCTTGGCCTGATGTATACTCATCGGTTTTACACCACTATGACCAGCCCATGCCTTATTATACACTTCGTGAAAATACTCATGTGACTTACCAAACTCTTTCTTTGTGATATGCCTGAATTCGTAGTCCGGATTATCTAATGTTTTTTGAGCCTTTTCATAAAACCTAGGGGCAAAATCAACATGGCTCCCCATTGGTCTTTGGTAGGTGTATTGCTTAAAGAAAACACCAAAACCATAAGCCTCCATCAAGTCTTGGTAATACTTGAAGTTATAAGGCATTTGATAGTTTGGCTCAGAAAATCCATCAACCAATAGCCCCCACCAATTATTTCTATCACCGAAATTGATTGGGCCGTCCATGGCTTCCATGCCTCGGTCTTTGAGCCATCCTTTAGCAGCATCGAAGAGGGTAAAGGCAGCTTTTTGATCGTTAATAGATTCGAAGAAACCCATTCCTCCTGTAGGCTGATCATAACTATTAGCTATCTTATTATTAACGAAAGCGGCAATCCGACCTATCGTCTGACCATTATCATCTTTGAGAATCCAGCGAATGGCCTCTCCATTTTTGAAATTTTTATTCTTTTCAGGATCAAAAACTGCTTTGATGTCTTTATCGAGTGGTCTTATCCAGTTTTCTTCATCCTTGTATAGCCTAGCGGCCATCTGAATAAACTCTTTCTCTGTATGTCTGTCTGTAACTTCTAGAAGGTGCATCTATAAAATGGAAAGCCAAAAATAAAGACTTCTCAACAACAAAGAAATCTGAGTAGCATTAATGAGTCACTTTATCCAAACTAACGTAAATCTTTAGCGCGATCGGGGAAGTCTGTGATGATACCATCAACACCCATTTCCACTAGCCTTTCCATGGCACTACGCTCATTTACTGTCCAAGGAATGACTTTCATATTCTTTTGCTGGCAAAAAGATATCATTTCTTTATTTAGCAGTATATGATATGGGCTGTAAATGTTAGGCGTAAAACCCAAGTCTCTCAAATTAGCTTCAACACCTTTACCATTTTCAATCAAGGCTGCCAATCGAACTTTAGGGTAAGTGGTGTGCCAGTATTTTAAAATACGGAAATCAAAGCTCTGTATGTTAAACCTATCCATCGGTAAACTAGCCGCTAACAAATCATAAACGATTGTTGAAAACTCTTCTACACCAGGATGATAGACATTATCACCTTTTGGAGAACTCTTCAATTCAATGTTATAAGCAACTTTCGACAGTCCGTTTTTCTTTAAGTAAGCCTCAACTTGAGAAATCAAATCAATCAATAAAGGCTTAGAAACAGCCATCTTTTCCTGTTTCGGAAATCTCGGGTTCCCTTTTGACCCACAATCATAGGACTTGATTTGCTCATACGTCATTTGATATATGTTGAGTGCATTAGATTCTTCACTCGATATACCACTGCCATCGGGCTTTGAACAAATTGAGGACGACATGTATGGCTCATGAGAAACCAATACCTTTTTGTCCTTTGTGATTACAACATCAAGCTCTAGTGTTTGTACACCTTCATCAATTGCTCTGATAAATGCTGGAATGGTATTCTCTGGTAAAAGCCCCCTTGCTCCCCTGTGCCCTTGAATATCTAAGGACTGCGCATACGCAAATTGAGATAAAGAAAGAAAAGTTAATACGGTTATTAGTCTCATTTAGATGGTCATCTGGTTATAAATACTCAGGACAGTTTAGTTGAAAAAGCTATTTATCAAATATCATTTCGGGTGCATCTAACAATTTCCCATTGGTTCCTCTCATCTCTAAGCTTACTCTTGGCTTTTCGTTAGTCCAATCAATTTTTATCAAGCCAAAACTCTTTGTGGTAACCAATTTACCCATTCTATGGGAATTCGTCTCAGTGCTTGATGCATAACTATGTGTTAAACCACTTGAAGTAAAATCATAAAATTGTCCATAACCTGGTATTTCGATGCTCGCAATCTCAGAAATATGTCTATCACCACTTAAGAAAAAGGCATTTTGGGGTTTTGTCTTAGCGATTAAATCTATCATTCTCTGCCGCTCTTTTGGATAGTTATCCCACTTTTCAAAGCGGTGTTCATCTGCTATAAATTGAATTCCAGAAGCTAAAATATGGATAGCGGCATCACTATTGGTCAATTCTCTTTCGAGCCATAGCCACTGCGCATCCCCTAAAACACTCCCACTCATGTTCTTCTGATAAACTCCATCAACTCTATTGAGGTCTCCCCGAAAATATCGTGCATCAAGGAGAAGAATTTTAACTTTCTGTTTGCCAGTTCCATAAACATAAGATTGATATCCACCAGTCCTTTTCCAAGCGGGGCTCTTCTTTGGCACGTCTAAAAAGTCAAACATCAAATCGCGGCTAGCCACTTTAAAAGGATATTCCTTTCCCGCATCGTTTTTACCATAGTCATGGTCGTCCCAAATTCCGATGACCGGGGTACTATTTAAGAGCTTTTGATAGTACGAATTGCTCTTCTGCATTTCGTATTTAGACTTCAGCACTGTCATATCATCAGTATCACCATAGATATTGTCCCCTAGCCAAATCCATAGATCAGGTCTCGTTGCCGCTATTGTTGACCAATAGGTTTGTGGCGCTTCTTGTCGATTACATGAGCCAATAGCAATCGTCTGTAATTTATTTTCTATCACAATGTCTTGAGCATTCAGTGAACTGATACCGAGAAAAACTAACAAGTAGGGAATGAAGAGTTTTTTCATGATATAACTTTGCTTCAAGTTACATCAGGCATATGAATTTATCATTAATTCAGTATTATTGTTCTCGGTTTAGAACACACGTAAACTATTGAAAAACTATCCTTCTGATATGAAAAAAATACTTACCCTAGTCCTCATCTTCTCTTCTTTCCTGGCCTTAGGTCAGAGTAAGTGGAATGGCAAGTTCGAGCAAATGGACAATATGCTCCCTACTCCAAATCAATACCGCACAGGTTCTGGAGAGCCTGGGCCAGCATACTGGCAACAAAAAGCTGATTATAAAATTAAGGTTGAGCTTGATGACGAAAACCAAAGGGTTACTGGATCAGAAGTTGTCACCTACTTTAATAATTCTCCTTCTGAGCTCAGGTATCTATGGATTCAATTAGATCAGAACGTTAGAGAGCAAGACAACTTTGGTAGCCAGTCGAACGGGTCAAGTTTACCGTCAACGGTAAGTCAAATCGGGACTACGCAAGCACAAAGCGTTTTAGGTAACACTGGGTTTGATGGAGGCTTCAAGTTAATGGCCGTTAAAGACACCAAGGGTAATGACCTAACTTATTTGATCAACAGGACAATGATGAAAATCACTTTGCCCGAGCCTTTAAAAAGTGGCAGTAGCTATAGTTTCAGTATAGACTGGTGGTACAACGTGAATGACCGAGCTGTACTCGGTGGCCGATCAGGTTATGAATACTTCAAAGAAGACGGCAACTATTTGTATACAATTGCTCAATTCTACCCAAGAATGGCGGTTTATGACGACTTCAACGGTTGGCAGAACAAGCAGTTCATGGGTTCTGGTGAGTTTGCCTTGACCTTCGGAGATTTCGAAGTAGAGATCACCGTTCCTTCGGATCATATTGTTGGCTCGACAGGCATGCTTCAAAATCCAAAAGACGTTTTGACAAAGCAAGAAATCAATCGCTTTGAAAAGGCTCAGAAGTCATTTGACAAGCCAGTAATTATCGTAACGCAAAAAGAAGCTGAGTCAAAAGAGAAGAAAAAATCTAGCGAAAAATCTACATGGGTTTATCATGCCGAAAATGTAAGAGACTTTGCCTTTGCTTCCTCCAGAAAATTCATTTGGGATGCTCAAGCTGTGAAAGTTGGCAACAACACTCCGCTTGCCATGTCATACTATCCGAAAGAAGGTAATCCTCTTTGGGAAAGAGAATCTACCAAAGCGGTAGTCAACACTTTGGTCAATTACTCTGAAATGACAATTGACTATCCTTACCCTGTTGCGATTTCAGTTCATGCCGCAAGCATAGGAATGGAGTACCCAATGATCTGCTTCAACTTTGGCCGTCCAAGACCTGATGGCACGTATGATGATTTTATCAAGACGCGTATGGTTTATGTTATTGTGCACGAGGTTGGACATAACTTCTTCCCGATGATCATCAATTCCGATGAACGTCAATGGGCATGGATGGATGAAGGTCTAGATTCATTTCTTGAGTATTTGACCATGAAGAAATACTACCCAGACTTACCGTATAATTCCAACTCCCCTGAAGCCATTGTTCCTTATATGAAAGGAAGTAAAGACTTTATGCGCCCAATTATGACGAATCCAGAACAATCGCTGCAGTTAGGGCCAGAAGCCTATTCAAAGCCATCTGCAGCACTAGTCGTTCTACGAGAGCAAGTAATGGGTCCTGAATTATTCGACCAAGCTTTTAAGGAGTACTCCAGAAGATGGGCTTTCAAGCACCCCAAACCAGCAGATTTCTTTCGCTCTATGGAGGATGCTTCAGCGGTTGACCTTGATTGGTTCTGGAAAGGCTGGTTCTACTCGACTGACAATGTCGATATCGAAGTGGCTGAAGTCAAATGGTTCAAAGTAGCTGGAGAGCAGAAGAACCTTGAGGCAAGAGTGAATGCTCAAAGCGGAAACCTTGGGGAAAAGGCTGGGGAAAATGACGGAAGCCCATTCTACGGCCAACCTCAAGAATTCAAATTAACAGACAGCAATGTTGGTGGTGAATATCGAAGTGAGGTTGAAAATGACGCCATTAGAGATCGATTCGCAGGTAAGAATGTCTATCAAATCACTTTTAAGAATAACGGAGGCCTGATCACTCCGTTGGTCATTGAATGGACTTACAAAGACGGAAGCAAGGAGATAGAAAGAATTCCTGCAGAAATTTGGAGAAGAAATGAAAGTGAAGTCACCAAACTGTTTGTAAAAGACAAAGAAGTCGATAGTGTTTTATTTGACCCTTTCAAGGAATTGGCAGATGTAGATATGGAGAATAACGTTTTCCCAAATAAGAACAAGCGCGACTCGCGTTTTGACAAGTTCAAGAAAGACGGCAATTAGTCTTCGTAAGATTGAAGTTTTGAGCCCTACCAATGTTTTGGTGGGGCTTTTCTTTTTTACCGCTCATACGAAATGCTAAAACAAGGAACAGGTCGTAGCGTTAAGGTATCCAGTTCAACTCATTTAAGTGGAAGAAAAATACCTACAAGTCGAAGCGCAGCCAGCACATAAACTGGCAGTTCCGCTTTTCATTCTTACCAGCGTACCATATTTTATGACGCTAGCCTACGATTTCTTAGTGAGCGATCAGCCAGATTTTACTTTTGCATGGTTCGGAGCGTTTTATTTAGTACTCGGAGGCTTGTACTTTGGCTTTAGGCTGATAAAACAGAAACCAAAGTCAGGTAGCCCATTCCAACAGACTTAGCAGCACATCTAACAAATTAGCGTAACCAAAAAAATGCGCTCAAGGCGCATCTTTATCCGTGGGACATACTGGATTACTCATACGCGCAATCCATGCCGCACAACCCCTCGTGAAGCTCCTAAAGTCGCTTTCGAACCACTGGTTCTCATCCAGTCCAAGCTTAATGCAAAAAGCCACCTTTCAGGTGGCTTTGGGAAAGTGGGACATACTGGATTCGAACCAGTGACCTCTGCCCTGTCAAGGCAGCGCTCTAAACCAACTGAGCTAATACCCCATTATTTAAAATTCTTTTGGATGATCCCCGACATGTCGGGGCGCTCTAAACCAAATGAGCCTGTCTGCCGATAGGCAGGCTAATACCCAAAAAAATCGGCAGACCTAAGTCTGCCGATGCAATAATATGAAATTTTTCAGTCCTGATTAGTGATTGTATAGCTTTTTATAATACTCATCCGCCATACGTGATGCTCTAAAATATTTATCGACATCATCCATGCTCTGATAGTTCATTGCAGCCCAGGCCTTTTGATCTTTATAATACATTGGAACGATCTCATCTTCCAATATGCGCATCATATGATCTGAATCATGCTGATCTTGCTCACCTTCTGGAAGTGTAGTATCTACTTCTGGAATTACGAAACCATTTTTACCGTGCTCACCGAACTCTAGAATCCAACCATCATTGGTAGAAAAGTTCAAAGAACCATTCATAGCCGCTGTCATCCCTGAAGTACCCGATGCTTCCAGAGGAATCCTAGGGTTGTTCAACCATACATCAGACCCCTTCTTCATCAAAGCAGAAAGGCTTAATTCATAACCCGTTAAAATAGTAGCGTTATGATACTTCCTTGTAAAGTGTACTAACCAGTTAAAAGTACTCACTGCACCATGATCTAATGGATAAGGCTTACCTGCCCAGATGATCTGAACTGGATAGTCTTTATTATTCAATAGCTTTTCAAAACGCTCGACATCACGAGCGATCAAATCGGCTCTTTTATATCCAGCAAATCGTCTTGCCCAAACAATCGTCAAAACGTTCGGATCGAGAATCTTTCCTGTTTGGTCTGCCACCAATTTGAAAAGCTCCTTCTTCAATTCGACCTTTCGTTTCAGGAACTTCTTATCGTCTTTTTTAGCATGTGACTTTTCCAATTCTGAATCAGTCCAATAAGCTTTGTTCTGTGCGTTGGTGATTGGAATGATATCGCAAATACCATCAAATCCGCCCCACATTTCCTTTGAAACCTCACAATGCTTCTTAGAAACTGCATTAGAGACCTTCGACATGCGTAGCGCTGCAAGGGTATGGTTAAACATTCCGTTTTCGAAACCTACCATCTCTTCTACTTCTTGGATTGAAAAACCATTGAAGAAACCCATGTTATGCAGCATGTAAGGATCATTGACCTCATTCCCAGCCTTAACAGGGGTATGCGTAGTAAATACGAGCTGTTCTTTAACCTTTTCAATATCACCCAATTTTTCCATCAAACGGAAAGCTGCTGGCAAAGCATGCGCTTCGTTGAAGTGATATTGTTCTACATTATGATTGATGGCTTCTAGTAATTTTGCACCACCTATGCCAAGTAAGATGTACTGAGCGATTCTTGTAGAGATGTTATTGTCATACAACTTATGTGTAATCGTCTGAGCTAGATGATCATTCTCTGGATGATCTGTAGAAAGCAAGAACATTGGAGCAGAACCAAATACATCTGGCGCTAAGTAGAATACCTTCACCTTCACTGGATGGTGATTAACATTTACTTCTAATTCGAGTCCAGTGTCTTCTAAAAAGTTATAGTGACGCTCTTGCCAAAGCGCATCCAATTCGTTGTTATGTTTCCGACCCTGGTCATAGTACCCATATTTCCAAAGGATACCGATACCAACCATGTTTTGCTTTAAATCGTAAGCACTTCTCATGTGAGAACCTGCCAAAAATCCGAGGCCTCCAGAATATATTTTCAAAGGTTGATCAATGGCAAATTCCATTGAAAAATAGGCTACTGATTTCTCGTAACCTTTACCAAATTTATAAGGGTGTTTGAATTTCATCTCTTGATTTTATAAAGGCCAAAAGTAACCGAAACGGTTGAGCACATGAGACGTGCTATAAAAAAGATTAATGCAAACGTTTGACTACATGCAATGTATAGGCAGTTGTTCTTAATATTCTAGGATCATTCACTTACATCTAAGTGAAATTAAAAAAATTGTTCTTAACCTTAGCTAAAGAATTATCCCAAAACCTGATTTTCATCAGTGTATGGCTAATCTGTAATACCCACTTTTGAGAAAAAAACAATGAAGGTCAATTCTGCCCTAGAGGCTGTATCCATTATCGAATCAGGTCAATCTGTTTTTGTGCACACTGCTGCAGCTACCCCCGTTCATTTGGTGGAAGCCATGTCACAACGTGCACCTGAACTTAGGAACGTAAAAATCTATCATATGCATACGGAAGGAAATGCTCCATATGCAGATGAAGTGCATTACAAATCATTCGAGGTTAATTCCTTGTTCCTAGGAGGCAACGTTAGACAAGCGCATCAAGCTGGCCGCATCAACTTCATTCCTTGCTTTTTGAGTGAGGTACCGGTTATGATACGCTCAGGAGTAGTGCCTGTCGATGTAGCTTTGATTCAAGTTTCACCTCCAGACATACATGGCTATTGTTCATTGGGCGTTTCTATTGACGCAACAAAAGCGGCTGTAGATTGTGCTTCTGTGATCATCGCGCAAGTAAACCCAAGAATGCCAAGAACGCATGGAGACGGAATGATTCATATAAATGACATTACCAGATATTTTGAAACTGTAACGGAACTACCAGAATTACCTCCGCATACCATAACCCCTGAGGAAGCCGAAATTGGTCAACATATTGCAGGCCTTATTGACGACAGAGCCACATTACAAATGGGCATTGGCGCTATTCCAGACGCGGTACTTTCCTATTTAGGTAACCACAAAGACCTTGGTGTTCATACCGAGATGTTTTCAGATGGTGTGATCCCACTGATGGAAAAAGGCGTGATTACGAATAGATATAAAAAACTTCATCGGGACTTTTTGGTCTCTGGTTTTATGATTGGCAGTCGCAAGCTCTACGACTTCGTGGATGACAACCCTGTGATACGCATGCTGGACATCGAGTACGTCAATGACACAAAGGTGATTCGTAAGATTGACAATATGATAAGTATCAACAGCGCCATCGAAGTAGACTTGACTGGGCAGGTTTGTGCGGATTCTATTGGCACAAAAATGTATTCGGGTGTCGGTGGTCAGATGGACTTTATTCGAGGAGCCTCGCTTTCTAAGGGTGGCAAACCGATTATCGCATTGACTTCCACGACAAGAAGAGGAGAATCAAAAATCTCTCACGTGCTGAAATCTGGTGCTGGTGTGGTAACGACCCGTGCTCACGTTCAATATGTAGTGACTGAGTATGGTGTGGCTAATTTATACGGCAAAAACCTTAGGCAACGCGCTAAATCATTGATTGAAATTGCTCATCCTAATCACCGCGAAGATTTGGAGAGAGCTGCTTTTGAAAGGTTTAGATAAATAACCACAATACAGGCCGTCATTCACGCACAGGCGGGAATCTCCTAATTATGTAAACGAAGAAGCAAACTAAGCTTGGCTGGCCTCAGCGAGACGCTAAGACCAGAGAGGGTAACGTCTACCTCAACACCACAACCGTAATCCCTGCCCCGCCACGCTCTACATGTTCATCCCGGCAAGAAGCTACTTCTTTGAAGGTACCGAGGTGATTGCGGGTAATCTGTCTTAAGACGCCATTTCCTTTGCCATGGAGGACTTGAAGCTCTTTAGCATCCAATAGAATGGCTTCGTCCAGCCATGAATCGAGTAAAGAAATCACCTCCTCTGCGCGCTTGCCACGCAAGTCTATTTTTGCATTGAAATTCGCGCGCTTAGAAGTATAGTCGAAGCCTGAATAGGATGATACTTGGCTTTGCTGTTTGAATGCTTTCTTATTGACTTTCTCTAAGCGACTGAGTTTGACGAAAGAGGTTAATGCCCCCATCTTCAACTCAGCATCCTTGCCTTTTATAGCAGCGATCTGTCCGACCGTGTCTTGTCCGATCACGCGTACATATTCACCCACTTTCATTTCATCATCAGCCTGAGCATTCACCTCTGCCTTGACGATATTCTTCTTTTTGACTTCGGCTAACTTTTCTCGTTGCTGCTTTACGGCTACTTTATCCGCTTTCTTTTCCTTAATAATACGGATGGCCTTCTCAACCTCCTTATTCGCGTCCTGAACAATCTGTGTCGCTTCTTGCTTCGCCTTGTTCAAGATCTTCTTCTCCTGCTTTTCGAGATGACTCTTTAAGTCTTGATATTGCGTTGTCAACTCAGTCAGGTCCGTTTCGCGCTGCTTAATCCGGTGCTCTGCCTTGGTTATTTCTTGCTTTTGCGCTTGCAGCTGCCCTAGCATCTGATCAAAGGAAACTTGCTTCACGCCTACCTTTTTCTTCGCTTGATCAATAGTAGGTTTCGGCAAGCCAATCTTAGTGGCAATCTCGAGTGCAAATGAGCTACCCGGTTTACCAATTTCTAATTCGTAAAGCGGTTGTAGCTTCTGAATGTCATAACGCATCGCACCGTTCTGTAAACCAGGGTTCTTGTCAGCATACTCTTTCAGGTTACCATAGTGCGTAGTAATGATGCCCATTCCGTTCGAAGCGGTCAGCTCGGTGAGGATAGCCTCGGCAATGGCACCACCGTATTGAGGTTCGGTACCTGTACCAAATTCATCAATCAGAAAGAGACTCTTTTTGTTGACATGAATCAACAAGTTTTTCATGTTAATCAGGTGAGAACTATAAGTACTCAGATCGTTTTCGATGGACTGTTCGTCACCGATATCAATGAATAGATCTTTGAAAACAGTGAATTCTGAAACTTCATCTACTGAAACCAATAGACCGCATTGAAACATGTATTGTAGCAGCCCAACCGTCTTCAGGCAAACACTTTTTCCTCCTGCGTTTGGTCCAGAAATTAAGAGAATCCTGGCATCAACACTCAGTCCAATGTTCAACGGCACGACTTCCTTATTAAGCTCTCGATGTCCTTTAAGCAAAACAGGGTGTTTGGCATTCTGCCATTGAAATTGCTTGGTATTCGACCACAAGGGTTTACAAGCATCAATATCAATAGCCAGTCTTGCCTTGGCGCGAATGAAATCGATAAGGCCTAAGAACTTCATAATGCCCTTAAGGCTCTCTACTTCTGGGCGCAATTGATCCGTAAGGTCGATAAGGATTTTGGCTACTTCACGTTGTTCAGCATACTCAAGCTCTTGCACTTCATTATTGATTTCAAAAACTTCAGTAGGCTCTAGGTATATCGTTTGACCTGTGGCAGATTCTCCATGAATCAAACCCTTGATTCTACGCTTGTGCTCCGCAAACATCGGGATCACCATTCGCCCATTCCTGATGGTAATCGACAAATCGTCAGGCGAATATCCTTCACGCTTTGTATGTGCTATAATTCTGTCAAGTGCTCCACGAAGACGTTGCCTCTCCGCTGCAATTCCTTTTCTGATTTCATACAGCCGATCGCTGGCGATATCCTTCAGCTTGCCCCTGTCATCAAATACGCGATCGAGTGACCAAAGTAGATCTGAATTAAAAAATACTGGATGGGTCAACTCTGATAAAATGGGGTAATCCTCTCTTTTGTCTCTGAAGAAGTCCAGGCACTTATCAAGTGTCTTCAATGCTAGAATTACATCGAAAAATTCTTCCTCTGATAAGAAGGCATCGTGTACTTTTATCTTCGCGAAATAAGGCGTGATATCAATGTAATTCGAGTTAGGGAAAAGCTCACCGCTCTGAATGATCTTTACAAACTCATCGGTTTGGGCAAGCCATTCTTCTATATTTTCTTTACTCGATGAGAACGTAATCTTATCAACGTATTGACTTCCTAAGTTACTCTCGCAAAATGATTGTATGTGCTGTCTGACTTTGTCAAAACCCAGCTTTTGCTCTAGATTATTCGGATATAACATTAATTGGTAGGCCTTCTTCCTGTGGTCTGAATCTGTTGTCTTACTTTCAAGCTATCGATGACGATATCTGTAATGCGTAAGAATTTATCTGGGTTGAGTAAGTAGTAGTTATAGCTAGCCATATAGTTGCTAGAATCTATTTTCCGTTCAGCGAAAATCTGATCTTCTAATACCTTAAATAAAATCATAGATGAATCAGTACTCAAGGTTAAGTTGGACACTTTGCCTTCTGCTATCCTAATATCTATCAAAAGGTCCACCATTTGGGCTTCGCTCAAAATATCCTCAGGGATCTCCTCTTTTCCTCCGCAGGAGATAACAATTAAAGCAACCGTAAATAAAAAAACCTTTTTCACCTTAGCACGTCCAAGTTAATTTCGCGAACACTTTGTTCATACGACAAGCAAAAATAAAGGATATGGTGGAGGAAATCGGCAGAATTAACCAAAATTAAGAACTAAAGGACTTTCCAGAACTCAAATAAGTCATATTTTTGACCATTCATTATGGAGCATATTATTTCCAAACTTCGGAAGTACGAAATTCAGATCAGAAAAGCCATCAATTCAAGAATGCAGGGTGATTTCCATTCTATATTCAAGGGCTCGGGTATGGAGTTTGACGGAGTGCGGGAATACCAATATGGTGATGACACCAGAAGTATCGACTGGAATGTCTCTGCGAAAGGTCATGGTACGTTCGTTAAAACTTTCAAAGAAGAAAAAGAACAAACGGTATTCTTCCTGCTAGACGTCAGTGCTTCACAAGAAATCGGAACGCCAGGAGCGCAAAAAGTGGATATCGGTAAGGAAATTACTGGAGTGCTCACCCTTGCTGCTGTTAAACAACAGAACCGAGTTGGGCTACTTACTTTTACTGATCAGAAAGAGAAGTACGTAAAATCAGGAAAAGGCAATAAGCACGGCTATGCCATTATCCATCAGTTATACAACCACGTTCCAAAGTCCACTAAGACAAATATCAGCGAAGGCATCAAGCGAGCACTCGAAATCATTCATAAGAAGAGTGTGATGATCCTCATCTCTGATTTTATTGATGAAGGGTATGAGCAAAGTTTAAGGCTACTTGCCAGAAGACATGACCTTGTAGTCATTCATCTAAAAGATGATAGAGAAACCCAACTGCCTAACTTGGGTATTGTGCCCGTATACGATAAGGAGAGTCGTCAAACAGTATGGGTAAATACTTCTTCTAAAGACTTTAGAAAAAAATTAGAGAAGACATACACGGTAAACCAAGGAGAGCTTGAAAAGTTCTGTCGAAAGCACCAAATCAACTATCTCGAAGTGAATACCAAGGACAATTATGTGCCTAGGCTTATTAAACTTTTTATGATCAGGAATAAAACGATGAAACGTGATTAGAAAGTTACTAGCATCTCTGATTTTATCGGTTTTTATCATTGGCAATGCCTCAGGGCAGGAACTTAAGCCTATTGGGTTTTTTCTGAAAGACAGTGTGAAAATTGGTGAGTCGGTTCCTTACTCCTTGAGTTATAAAGATCGCAAGAACAGGCCGGTTATTTTTCCCGACTCGCTATTTAACTTCTCGCCATTTGAACTTTTGAAGAAAGAGTATTTCGACACCCAGTCTGATGACATCAACAGTATTGATAGTGCGGTTTATTATTTGGCCACTTTTGAAATTGATACGGTGCAAAGCCTCAGTTTACCAGTTTTCCTTTTCATTGGAAATGATAGCCTAGAACTGTACAGTTTGATGGATTCCATTACGCTAGATCAGGTGGTCACTCAGATGCCTGACTCTGTGAGTCTTGCTGAGACATCGGCATATATGCCCGTTTCATTACAGTTTAACTATCCCTACTGGGTGATTGGATTGATTATTTTAGGCATCGTGGTATTGATCGTTATGCTGGTTTGGGGTAATCAAATTCATAAACGTATTAAGCTCTATAGACTGAATAAGCAGCTGCTAAAATTTAAGGAGCAATTTGATATTGAAATTGAGCAGCTAAATGCTGACACGACTAAATTGAAGATTGAGTCTGTTCTTAAATTTTGGAAAGGTTATATGGAAAGGCTTGAGAAGATACCGTATACGAAACTCACCACAAAAGAGATCGTTTTAGTACAAAAAAGCACTTCATTAGAAGAGACTTTAAAGTCAATTGATAAAAACATTTATAGTCCGATAGAAGTCACAGCTTTGCAAAATGACTTCGAGTTTTTAAAAGATTACTCAGAGGATAGATACAATCATGTAACGGAGGTGATAAAGAATGCTTGACGAAACACTATACAAATGGTATTCGCTGGGATGGTTTACCCCTGCAGCTTTCAAGTCTTTTGACTGGGAGTTCTTCTTTGTACTCTACGCTATCCCGATTGTACTATTGCTTTTTATTCTAAAGTGGCTGATCGGAAGTAAAATCAAACAAAAGCTTCCTGTTGCACTCCCTAAAAAGGAAATCAGAAAACATTGGGCTAGCTATCTAAGAATCATCCCTAATGCACTTATGGCATTGTCACTCATGCTACTATTAGTTGCCTTGGCGCGTCCACAAAGGACTAATGAGGAGGTAGAGCAATGGTCGGAAGGTATTGATATTGCGTTGGTGATTGATATCTCTGAGTCCATGCAAATAGAAGACTTTAAGCCTAATAGATTAGAGGCGGCCAAAAGAACCGCACGTAACTTTATTGGTGGCAGAAGTCAAGATCGGATTGGATTGGTCATCTTCTCTGGAGATGCCTATTCGCTTTCTCCTTTGACTACTGATTATGAGTTGCTTTATAAGTTTATTGAAGAAGAGATTGACTTTAATAAAATCGAGAACCGTGGCACGGCCATAGGTAGTGCTATTGCCGTAGGAACAAACAGAATGAGAGAGTCTACAGCCGCTTCTAAGGTGATGATTCTAATGTCAGACGGAGATAATACTGCGGGAAACATTGACCCCGTAACGGCTGCCGAATTAGCTTCAGCGTTCGACATAAAAATCTACACGATTGGTATTGGCAAAGAAGGCAAAGTACCTTTTGGCAAAGACTTCTTCGGTAGACCAAACTATGTTGAGAATACATTGGATGAAACAACACTTAGAGAGATTGCCAAAATAGGTAATGGTGAATTCTATCGTGTTTCAGACGACCAAGCATTGGCTAGCGTATTCAAACTGATTGACGAATATGAGAAAGCGGAGATCAAGGAAACCCGTTACAAGAATACTACTGACTTCTACACCATCTACCTGAGTTGGGGAATCGTGTTTTTCTTGCTCTATCTCCTATCTAAAAGCACCTTCATTAGTAATGTGCTGGAAGATTAGAACTTAAAAACTAAGCCAATACTTTCTGGAGTGATCGATACCTTTTCAAGAATGCTTGTCAAACCTTTGCTCTTAGATTCAAGCGCCATATAAAGCACTGCGTCAAAGGCCAATAAGAACCCTCCTTGCAGGACTAATGATTTGCCATAGCCTCGAAGGATATCTCTTTTGTTTTCTCTGGTCTTAGCCATTTCCTTCATTAAGACACCA
>DLQN01000059.1 GCA_002477595.1 Roseivirga sp. UBA7431 | reverse complement strand
CCATGAAACCATGGCGTCATCACATCATAGGGTGCGTTGTCTAAGAAAACACCATAGAAAACACTATCGATCACATTTCCAATAGCGCCTCCTAATATGGCTGCAATACACCACAGCAGGCCCGTGTGGTAATTTTTCTTAGACATGCGATAGAGGATAATTCCAATGACAATCATGGCTACCATTCTGAATATGGTGAGCCCAAGCTTACCATATTCTAAGTCAAAACGAAGGCCAAAGGCCATGCCTCTGTTCAGAATATAGTGGAGTTTAAACCAGTCACCCAGCAGCGTGATTTCTCCTGCTGGGCCCATGGCCATATTGAAATGCACCAATAATTTTACCCCCTGATCGATGATAATCACTCCTAGGGTTAAAAAGAAGTATTTGAGGTGCTTCAAACTTAAATTTATCTCACTGAAATACTAAGGTCAATCTGCCAATCATCAATTTCAACGGTATCGGCACCATCAAGCTTATCTACAAATTCTAGGCTGAGGGCCTGAGTTTCTTCACAGATATAGGTCTTATTGGTACTTAATGCTTCATTAATAATCGTTTCGTTGGTTAGAACGAGAACATCGATCTTATCTTGAACATCTAGTCCTTGATCTTTTCGAAGATTCTGGATTCGATTCACCAAATCCCTGGCAATTCCTTCAAGGCGCAAGTCTTCAGAAATGGTAATATCCAAGGCTACAGTAGTTTTACCTTCACTCGCAACGGACCATCCTGGGATATCTTCACTGCTGATCTCAACATCATCAATTGTAAGCTGAATCGTTTCACCATCAATCGCCAAGTCGTACTGACCTGCCTTTTCAATGGCAGCAATATCTTCTTGACCCCATTGGTTTATGGCGGCAGAAATCAATTTCATTTTCGGTCCAAATTTCTGACCTAATGACCTGAAGTTAGGCTTCACTTTCTTTACCAATACGCCAGAAGCGTCATCTAAAAACTCAACCGTCTTGACGTTTACCTCTGACATGATGAGGTCGGCAACAGCCTCCACATGATGACGTGTAACTTCATCTAAGACTGGAATCATAATCTTAGAAAGCGGCTGCCTCACTTTGATCTTTTCCTTCTTACGGATAGAGTGCGTCAAAGAAGAGATGGTTTGTGCCAAGGCCATTTGTGTTTCTAAATCGGTATTAATACACGCTTCGTCAACCACAGGAAAATCAGTCAAGTGAACAGACTCACTTTTGTCTAAACCACTTACTGCATTCAAATCTCGATAGAGGTTCTCCATATAGAATGGTGCAATTGGCGCACCAATCTTAGCCACAGTCATCAAGCAAGTATACAGCGTTTGATAAGCTGCTCGCTTGTCATCATTGTATTCCCCTTTCCAGAACCGTTTCCTGTTTAAACGAACGTACCAGTTACTCAACTCGTCTGCCACAAAGTCCATGATAGCTCGGGCCGCACGTGTAGGCTCATACTCGTCATAAGCTGCATCCACAGTTTTAATCAGTGTATTGAGTCTTGAAAGTACCCAACGATCACTTTCTGGTCTATTTGCTAATGGAATGGCTGCTTCTTGAAACTTGAAACCATCGAGGTTTGCATAAAGCGCGAAGAAATTATACGTATTGTGAAGTGTGCCGAAGAACCTTCTTTGAACCTCACCAACACCTTCAATATTAAATTTTAAGTTATCCCAAGGGTTAGCATTAGAGATCATATACCAGCGTGTGGCATCTGGCCCGTACTCCCCGATCGTTTTGAATGGATCGACTGCATTGCCCAATCGCTTGGACATCTTATTGCCTGCTTTATCAAGCACTAGTCCGTTGGCAATTACGTTTTTGAAGGCTACGCTATCGTGAAGCATTACAGCCAACGTATGTAGTGTAAAGAACCAACCTCTTGTCTGGTCAACCCCTTCAGCAATGAAATCTGCCGGAAAGCTCTTTTGGAAGGTCTCTTCGTTTTCAAATGGATAGTGCCATTGTGCATAAGGCATGGCACCTGAATCAAACCAAACGTCAATCAGGTCTAATTCACGAATCATTTTTTGACCTGAATCACTGACAAGGATAATGTCATCAACATACGGCCTATGTAAATCAAAGTCATCCGAAATTTGCTCGTTCATAAAACCAGCATCTACCGACTTTTGAACTTCAGCCTTCAACTCAGCAATCGATCCAATACACTTTTGTTCTTTCTTATCTTCTGAAACCCAAATCGGCAATGGCGTTCCCCAATACCTTGATCTACTTAGGTTCCAATCCACGAGGTTCTCTAACCAGTTGCCAAAACGACCTTCGCCTGTAGAAGCAGGCTTCCAGTTGATCGTTTTGTTCAACTCAACAAGTCTGTCTTTATAGGCTGTGGTTTTGATAAACCATGAGTCTAATGGATAGTAGAGAATCGGTTTGTCAGTACGCCAGCAGTGTGGGTAAGAGTGTTCGTACTTCTCTACTTTAAATGCTCTATTTTCTTCTTTCAGTTTGATGGAAATCAATACATCAAGAGACTTCTCAGGAGCCTCTCCATCTTTATAGTATTGATTCTTCACGTACATGCCTGCAAAGTCTGTGATCTCATCTACATACTTTCCTTGCTTGTTCACGATCGGCACATCCTTACCTTCTTCGTCCTTTACGAATACACCAGGCATATCGTATTGAACAGAAGTTTTAAAATCGTCTGCACCGAAGGTTTTAGAAATATGTACAATACCAGTTCCGTCTTCAGTAGTTACAAAGTCACCGATCACTACGGTAAACGCTGGCTTTTCCAATGGAATGTATGGCATCAACTGCTCATAATCCATGCCTTCCATGTCTCTTCCTTTAAAGGAATCGACCACCTCGAAAGGGATTAATTTATCGCCTGGTTTGTAGTCTTCAATGGCAATGTCTTTTGCTTTTTCATTGAAGTAAGCACCCATACGCTCTTTTGCCAAGATCACATTAGTTGGCTCAAAAGTGTATTGGTTGAAAGTCTTCACCTTGACATATTCAATACCCGCTCCGACAGCCAAACCATTGTTGGCTGGTAATGTCCAAGGTGTCGTGGTCCATGCTAGGATGAAATCGTTTTCAGTTCCTGCTACTTTAAATTGGGCCACCATAGAGGTGTCCTTAATGTCTTGGTAAGTACCTGGCTGGTTGAGTTCGTGTGAACTTAGGCCAGTTCCTGCCGCTGGTGAATACGGTTGGATGGTATAGCCTTTATAGATCAGGTCTTTGTCGTATAGCTTCTTGAGCATACTCCAAACCGTCTCGATGTATTCTTTCTCGAAAGTGATGTATGGGTTATCTAGGTCGACCCAGTACCCCATTTTCTCGGTAACGTCATCCCAAACGTCCTTATAACGCATGACCGTTTCGCGACACTTTTGGTTGTATTCGTCAACCGTAACTTTCGTGCCGATGTCTTCTTTCTTAATCCCAAGTTCTTTTTCAACCTGAAGTTCTACAGGTAGACCATGGGTATCCCAGCCGCCTTTTCGTTTTACCTGAAAGCCTTTTTGAGTTTTATATCGACAGAAGATGTCCTTGACCGTTCTGGCCATGACATGATGAATGCCAGGTGCTCCATTGGCAGACGGAGGCCCTTCAAAAAATGTAAAAGTCGGACTACCCTCTTTTTCAGAGACTGACTTTTCGAAAATTTGATTGTCTTTCCAGAATTGAAGTATGTCTTCACCAACCTTAGCAAATTCTGGTTTCTTATACTCTTTATACTTGCTCACTTTAATTCCTTTCGTATTACCTATCGGTAGAGCCCAAAAATGGGTCGTCTTTCTTAATCAATAAATTATCTCTGTCTATCTCTTCGTCATCATCTTCATTATAGAACTCATAGTGTTCAATGAGTGGATGAATCTTTTGATTCCGCTTTCCGCTATCGAACACCATCAATAATGACGGAAGCAAAGTTAAGTTCGTGATCATAGCGAAGAACAATGTCAATGAAGTCAGTAAACCTAAGGCAACTGTTCCTCCAAAGTCAGAGAAAACGAAAATCACAAAACCGAAGAATAGAATGATCGAAGTATATAACATACTTGATCCTGTTTCTTTAATACTATTACTAATCGCTACGGGTACGAAGAAGTTCTTCGCAAAAAGCTCTTGTCTATACTTTGCCAAAAAGTGAATGGAGTCGTCTACAGAGATTCCGAAGGCGATGCTAAAGATCAATGCTGTACTTGGTTTCAAAGGAATGCCAAAGAAGCCCATGATCCCTGCCGTCATAATCAGTGGAATGAAATTCGGAATCAGCGAAATGATGATCATCCTTACGTTCGCAAATAAAATGGCCATGATGACAGCAATAATGGCAAAGGCCAATAACAAGGAGTTACGAAGGTTTTCGATTAAGAACTTATTGCCCTTCACGAATAATAAGGTAGAGCCTGTTACAGCAGTATCTACTCCCTCATCATCGCCAAATACTCTGTCAATTTCGGGCTGAACTACGTTGTTGATCAACGAATCCATTCTTTGCGATCCTATATCCGCGATCTTCAAGGAAACGCGCAACACCTGACCTGTAGAGTCCACAAAGTTATCGAGGAAGCTAGACTCCCCTTCGCGATTACTGAGGTAGCTCAAGATGACATTTCTATCGCTCGGGCTTGGTAAGCCATAGTACCTTTCGTTTCCGTTATAAAATGCCTGCCGTACCGCCTTCGCGAATGTGACAATTGAAATCGGAGATGATATATTTTCTAAAGGTTCGAGGGCTCGCTCCAATCTTTCAACTTTTCGCAGGTTTCTCGCATTGATGGAGGACTTTGGCTTACCAAAATCAATGATGATTTCCAAAGGCATCACCCCACTAAAGTTATTCTCAAAGAAATAGAGGTCTTGCTTGAGTTCTGACTTTTCTGGAATGTCATCGACCATGTAGGCTACAGAATAAACCCTTGTTAAGCCAATAATCGCAACCACAAGAATAACGCCTGTTACCACAAAAACACGGTAACGGTGACGGTGCACGATCAAGTCGAGTAAGCCCAGAAACTTTCCGACAGCCTTAAATTCTAAATGCTTAAGCTGGTTCTTCTTTGGCGCGGGCAAATAAGACAGAATACCCGGAATCAAGATGATACTCACCACAAAAGTTGCCAGGATATTGATACCTGCAACCAAGCCAAACTCCTTAAGTAGCGTAATGTCGGTTGTGACTAACACCAAGAAGCCAATGGCGGTAGTGAAATTGGTGATGAACGTTACCATCCCAATCTTGCCTACCATTCTGTTGAGCGCTTTAGGCTTATTGCCATGTTTCGCGTACTCCTGATGGTACTTATTAATAAGGTATACGCCATTCGGTATCCCTATGACTACTATGATAGACGGGATCAGCCCCATCAAGACAGTAATATTATAGTTTAGTAGTCCTATTGTTCCAAGCACCCAAACGACCACGACACTAATGACAATGAGTGGTACCAAAACAGATGTAACCGAACGGAAGAAAAGGAAAAGAATCAGTGCCGTTATGCTCAAAGACAAAACAATAAAGAGCCTCAGCTCAACATTTGTCTTTTGCTGCATGATAGTACGCACAAATGGCATACCCGAATAATGAAGGTCTATCTCTGTCTCTGCGGCAAATTCTTCTCCAAGTCTTTTGATTTCATTCACGAGTACATTTCTGCCTGCTGAATTCAATACTTCCCGCTCTAAGTTGATCAGTATGAGCGTTGCACCATTATCAGTGTTCAGCAACTGACCCGCATAAAACTTCAGCCCTAGGGCTTCTTGTAATAAGGAATCAAGTTCTTCTTGGGTCTTGGGAGACTCCTTCATTAGGGGCTCTAAGTCGAAGCTTCTGTTGTCTTGATTTTTGACTATCTTTTGTAATGTAGGCAACGAGATGACATTGCTAATGCCTTCTAGACTTGCAATCGTTTCGCTTAATGCCTTGTATTTGTTGAAGTTTTCGAGCTCGAAAAGGGAGCTGTCTTTTGCACCTACTACTAGGATATTGCCATCTTCTCCGAACTTCTCTTTGAAGTTCATGAAATAGCGAAAGCTCTCGTCAGTGCTAGGAACGGCCGTGTTAAAGTTGAATGCCATCTTGACATTCCTTGCCTGATAACCCATAAAGGCAGTAAACAGGAAGATCGAGATGATCAATATCAGCCTGTGTTTCAGTACAATATGAGGGAGTTTAGACCACATTTTCGAACAAGTTGACAAAGGTAATATTTTCCCCTTTCTATCATATCCGAAGACCGTCTTATTAATAGGTATAAAATTGTCCTAGCGCATGCTTGGCAAAGATATGCCTGTGAGCTTACGATAAAGACTCATGGCATTAGAATCGGTAAGCCCAGAAATATAGTCTAGTAATGCCCTTAAAGAAGTATAGGTGTCTTTCGACTCCTTAATTTCATCTTTCAAATCTGAAGGCAATAAACGGAATGCAATGGATTGCTTCTTGGTCATGCTGGATTTACTCAAAATGGCAGGCACAAAAGACTCTAACAGACCATTTAGCACATTAAACCCTGCGGCTTCAATTTCTACTACATGCTGTGCCCTGTATATTTTTTCTATTGAAACATTCTTAATCTCCTCTAGCGCTGGCGTGGCTTGAATATCATCCGTAAGAGATATATCGTAGTCCCCAGATAGAATTCCTTCCTCATTCGCTAAAAAATGATCTGTACTCTGCTCAATTAAAACCCCTATCGTCATCGCTCGAAGTAATGAAATCTGTTCTGCTTTACTCCTGATCGTTTTCAGTTTAGTGGCATCAAACTTTGAACCTATCACTTGAGCATACAGGTCAATGGTGTCTTGATGACTAATTAGACCAAGGTTACAACCATCTTCTAGGTCGATGATATGATAACAGATGTCATCTGCGGCCTCCACTAAAAACGCGAGTGGATGACGGCACCATTGGTCATTGGCTAATTGGTGTAATTGGAGGTCGTTGGCTAACGATTTAAAAATTTCGGCCTCCGAATGATAAAACCCATATTTCTTTTGGCTTCTTCTCGGCTTAAATTGATCTGCTACTTTAGATGGTCTTGGATATTTTGTAAAAGCAGCTAGTGTTGGCTTTGTTAAACGCAAACCTTGGTAACCAGATTTGTTCAGTAACCTGAACCCTTGAGCATTTCCTTCAAAGTTGATAAGATCGAACCATTGTTGCTCAGTAAATTCTGTTTCAAGATTGTCTTTATGAGTAACAAAGTAATCTGAGATGGCATCTTCGCCCGAATGACCAAAAGGTGGATTGCCTATATCATGGGCAAGAGAGGCAGATGCTGTAATCAAACCAAAATCGTTTGCACTAAAGTGGTCCTTCAAGGAAGGGTGCTTTTGCAAAATCACGGTACCTACAGACCTACCCAATGACCTTCCGACACTGGAAACTTCCAAACTATGCGTCAAACGATTGTGCACAAAGTCATGCTCCGGGAGCGGGTGCACTTGCGTTTTATCCTGAAGCTTTCTAAAAGGGTGCGAAAATATGATTCGATCGAAGTCCCTATCGAATACCGAACGATCGGTATTCTTTTTATGAGATTCACCACTATCTAAAAGTCCTTGCCAATCCATGTGATAATCAATTATTGCTTGAAATTAGACAACCTCTGTCAACAGTCAAACTATTCTAATTTAAACCGATATTATTCACCTAAATGGCGCAATCCTTTGCACCAGAACAGAGGTTTTTCTCAAGATTGACACCATAAAGTGTTAGTTAACATAGGGTTAATATGGCCCTCCTGCTCTGATAGTTAGATAAAAGCAGCCTATGGGCACTATGTAAAAGCCATAGTTTACTGCAAACGTTTGCGTTAATTTTAGTTAAATTCAGCTATGAATTACCCACCAGTAATAGTACTTTAAGCATTCGATTGCACTTTTTTGGCCGGGTTCGGCCTAAAATCAAGTAAATTAAAAATGATTGTATGAAAAAAATTTTACTAATCCTGCTTGTTATGTCAGTAGGTTTCCAAGGGGCTCTACTGGCTCAAACAAAGACCGTTACCGGTACGGTTACAGGGGGGGATGACGGCTTAGGCATTCCTCGTGTAAATGTAACGGTTAAGGGTACTACTAGAGGAGAGGCTACCAATTTAGATGGTACTTTCTCTATCCAAGTAGCTGCCACCGAAACACTAGTTTTCTCTTTTGTGGGTTATATAGCTCAAGAAATACTAGTGGGAACTCAGACCACTATTGATGTGGTTTTACAACCAGACTACAATGAATTAGATGAAATCGTAGTTGTGGGTTATGGATCTCAAGAAAAGAAAGAGATCACAAGTGCTGTAGCCAGCATAAAACCTGAAGACTTTAACAACGGAAATATTTCAAATCCGACTCAGTTACTTCAAGGTAAAGTTGCCGGTTTATCAATTACCAGACCAGGTGGTGATCCAAATGGCGGTTTCAATATCCGTTTAAGAGGTATCTCAACATTTGGTGGTAACCAATCTCCTCTTATTGTGTTGGATGGTGTGCCTGGTGCAGACCTTGGTAATGTTGATCCGAATGACATTGCATCTATTGATGTATTGAAAGATGGTTCAGCTGCTGCGATTTACGGTGCTAGAGGATCTTCGGGTGTTATCCTTATTACTACTACTAAAGGAAACTCGGGTGAAGGTATTAGTAATATCAGTGTTAACACTTTCGCAAGTATTGAGCAGAAAACACTAAACAAAATTAGCTCATTAAGTGGTGATGAATTTGTCGCTAGAGGCGGCCTAGACTTAGGTTCAAGAACTGATTGGGTAGACGTTGTAACGCAAGATGCTTTTTCTTATGCTACTAATGTAAGCTTAAGTGGTTCAATGGGCGGTACTTCTTATCGTGCCTCTGTTAACTACAGAAATAACGAAGGTATTGTTAAGGGTTTCAAAAATGAGAGACTAAACACAAGATTAAACGTTACGCACAATGCGATCAATGATCGTTTGAGATTAAGTGCCAATGTTAACTTGACGAATGGTTCTTATGGAGCTAAAAATAATGGTCTATTCGATTTTGCATTGACTTACAATCCAACGGCACCAATTTTTGACGATGGAACTTTAAGCCAAAATAGTCTTGGAGGATACTTCCAAACACTAGCATCTTCTGATTACTTCAACCCCGAAGCACTTAGAAGAGAGCAAAACTTTAGCGGTACAAACAAAACAATCCTAGCTTCGTTTAGAGGCGAATTTGATGTTACTGACGACTTAACGGTTGCTATACAGTATAACCAAGATAGATTTAATGGTCTAAACGCTAATTCCTTCTCAAAATCTGACTTTGCTTATGGCGGTCCTAGAGGAGGAGTTGCAGGACGTACTACTGATGATAGATTTACTGAAATCATCACAGGTACTTTAAACTACAACACTCAAATAACTGATGACTTGACGGCTAACTTCCTAATAGGAGCAGAGCGTCAGACGATAACGGCTGAAGGCTTTGGTTTACAAACTCGTCAGTTTTTGTTTGATTCATTTGGAGCAAATAACTTGGGTGCAGGGGCATTAGTAACTGGCCCTGACACTAACTATTACTCTTATAAGAATCAAAACATTCTTAATTCAGCATTCTTCAGAGCAAACCTTAGTTTTCAAGGTACTTACTTCCTTTCTGCTAGTGTGCGTTCTGAATCATATTCAGGATTTGGTGATAATGAGAAAACGGGTTACTTCCCAGCTGTATCAGCAGGTGCTGAGTTAACTGAGATTGCTGACTTAGGTCCTATTTCACAATTGAAATTTAGAGTGTCATACGGTATCACTGGTGCGCTTCCTGGTTCTGCTGACTTAGCACTTCCAATTTTCAGAAATGGTGGAAGAATTGACCTTGATGGTGATGCAAACACAACTGATGATCAGTTTATTGCACCAAGACAATCGCAAAACGCAAACCCTACGCTGAAATGGGAAACCAAGAAAGAGTTTAACGTAGGTTTTGATTTTGCTGTTTTTGATGGCAAGATCACTGGTAGTACTGATTATTATACTAGAAACATTGAAGACCTTATCTTCAACGTTCCAGTTCCAATTGGAGCACCAAACCCTTTTGATGCTGGCAACTTTAATACTGTAGGATCTACTTTCGTAAACCTTGCGGATATGAGATCAGCTGGTTTTGAATTTAGCGCATCAATCAATGGTCTGAAATTAGGTCCAGTATCTTGGACACCTTCATTCAACTTCACAATCTATGACAAAACAACCATTGAGAAACTATCTGTTGGTGACGGTTTAGGTTTTGAAGAATTAAGAGGTGGAAACTTAGGTGCTCCAGGTCAAAACAACACGCAGATTATTCTTAATACTGTGGGTGAAACACTTGGTAACTTCGTTGGTGCTAAGTTCATCGGAATTGATGAAAATGGCCAGTATGTGCTCGAAGATGCAAATGGCGTAAGGGGAGCTTCTGCATCTGATTTTGCTTTGGATGATTTAGCTGTTATTGGTAACGCGCTTCCTGATGCTGATTTCGGTATCAATAACGCATTTCAATATAACAACTGGGATTTCAGTTTCTTCTTAAGAGGTAGTGTTGGTCATGACCTATACAACTCTTTCAGAAGTTTCTACGAGAACCAAGATGCTAGTACAGGTGCATGGAACAGTGTAGTTACTGACAAAACTCCAGTGGTTACTGCTTCTCCTACATTCTCTGATCTTTATATCGAAGATGCAACGTTCATTAGGTTGGACAACTTACAGTTAGGTTATAGAGTACCTTCTAATTCAGAATGGATTGAGAACATTAACGTGTACTTCGCTGCACAAAACTTGTTCACTATCACAAACTACACTGGTTTAGATCCTGAAGTAAGATATACTGACGGTGGCAACCCACTCGTTCCAGGTATGGAAAGAAGAAATACTTTTATTCCTACGAGATCATTTACACTCGGTGTAAAGTTGAATATTAAATAATTATAGAAATGATTAGATATACTAAAACGACAATTCTTGCTGTGGCGCTACTTTTTGTAGCAGCAGCTTGTGAGGAACCGGTGCAAGAAATTTTCGATGGTGTAACTCCAGAGGAACTAGCGCAAAGCACTGATCCTGCACTAATCGATGTGCTGAAAGCATCTGCTTATCAGCGTATCATTGGAACATGGGGAGGGCACAACTCTCTATGGTCTATACACGAAGTAGCTTCTGACGAAATGGTAATTGCCCATAAAGGAGCTGACTGGGAAGATGGTGGACAGTGGATTAGAATGCACAGACACGAATACAATGCACAAGAGGAAGCAATAAACAATGGGTGGGGCTATTGCTACACTGCCATTGGGGATATGAACCTTTTGATTCAGCAAAACCCGAATGTAACTGCGCTAGTCGCTGAACTAAAGATCCTTAGATCACTAGTTTACCTTTGGTTAATTGATGCGTATGGTAACGTTCCTATTGTTCTATCAACGGATACGGATGCAACACCTCCTACTCGCACAAGAGCAGATGTGTTTACTTTCATCGAAAGTTCAATTCTTGATAACATCAGTGAGCTACCAACGGAGAACACTAAAACTACTTTAAATCAGTGGTCTGCACGTGCTATCCTAGCGAAGCTTTACTTAAACGCTGAGGTTTACACTGGTAGTGCTAGATGGGCTGATGCTGAAGCTCAAATTGACTTAATCATCAATAGCGGTGTTTTCAGTTTAGAGAACAACTTCTTCTCTAACTTTGTAACGAACAATGAGAACTCAAGTGAGAACATCTTGACGTTACCTTATGATGAGAACAATGCTAATGGTTTCAATATTGCCCAGATGACTGGTCACTATTCAACCCAGGCAACTTTTGATTTGCAAGATTCACCATGGAATGGATATGCTTCTCTTGAAGAATTCTACAATGCTTATGAGACGAATGATGCAAGAAGAAATAGTTTCCTTGCTGGTCCTCAGTTTGCATTAGATGGTAGCCCTCTTACGGATGATAACGCTGAAGCAACTGACCCTGATGGTCCTGGACTTAATTTTACTCCGGAAATCAACGAGTTAGCGCCTAATTCGTTTAGACAAGCTGGTGTTAGAGTTGGAAAATTTGAATATCGAGTTGGTGCTACACCTAACTTGAGTAATGACTTCCCAATTTTCAGATATGGAGATATCTTATTGATGAAAGCAGAAGTAATGCACAGACAAGGTAATACTGCTGGTGCGTTAAACTATGTGAATCAAATAAGATCAAGATCAGGTATCGCTGCACTTACTACTTTAACTGACGACATTCTTCTTGCTGAAAGAGGTAGAGAAATGTTTGCTGAAGGTTATAGAAGATCTGACTTAATTAGATTTGGTAAGTACAATGATGCATGGTGGGCAAAAGATGCTTCTAACCCTTCTGTGAACATTTTCCCAATTCCACAAGGACAATTAGACGCAAACCCTGATTTGGTACAAAACCCAGGATACAACTAGAATTACTTCATTATAATCATTAAAAAGGCCCCGCCCCGAAGCTTCGGGGGTCGGGGCCTTTTTTTATCTCTATATTTCTCATCTTTGTAATGATGGCGAACCGGTTAAATTTCTTTTTCCTAGCCCTATTACCTCTTGTGGTTCTCACTTGTCAAGAATCATCAGAAAATCAAAGCCTATTCCAGAAAGTCCAGCCTTCCGAATCCGGCATTACCTTCGAGAATCATCTTGAATACGATGAACAGCTCAATGCCTATACCTATAAGAACTTTTATAATGGTGCCGGGGTATCGCTAGGAGACATCAACAACGATGGACTAACTGATATATACTTTGCGGGCAACCTCGTTGAGAACAAGCTTTATCTAAACAAAGGAAATTTTCAATTTGAAGACATCACGGCTGAGGCAGGCGTTGCCTGCGAGAATGTCTGGTCTTCCGGTGTTTCCATGGCCGATGTCAATGGCGATGGCTATCTCGATATTTTCGTTGCCAAATCAGGTCCCCTAGAGGGCGAGAAAAGATATAACCAACTCTTTATTAACAATGGTGACTTGACCTTTACGGACAAAGCACAGGCCTATGGGATTGATGAAATTGGCCTTTCAATACATGCCGCCTTCTTTGATTATGACCGTGATGGTGACCTAGACTTTTATCTGCTTAATAACAGCACTCGCTCAGTTGGAGGCTATGACCTAAGACAAGGACAAAGAGAGCAACGAGACCCTACTGGCGGCAACAAACTCTATAGAAATGACGGTGATAAATTCACCGATGTCAGTGAACATGCCGGTATTTACGGGAGCTCCATTGGCTTTGGACTAGGCGTTACCGTAGCTGATGTGAATCGAGACAACTGGCCCGACCTTTTCGTTTCAAACGACTTTTTTGAACGAGACTACCTATACCTCAACAATCAGGACGGCACCTTTACGGAGTCATTAACATCGATGATTTCTGAAACCAGCATGGGTTCGATGGGCGCGGACATTGCTGACCTAAATGATGATGGCTACCCAGAAATCTATGTAACTGAAATGCTTCCTGCCACACAGGATAGAGTAAAGACCAAAACCCTATTTGAAAGCTGGGATAAATATCAGGCCAATGTCAATAGCGGATATCATCATCAGTTTACTCGGAATACCCTTCAACAAAATTTAGGTGAAAACCCAGAAAAGGAAGGTGAAGTAGTATTTAGCGAGATCAGCAGACAAGCAGGTGTTCATGCCACAGACTGGAGCTGGGGAGCACTTATGTTTGACTATGACAATGACGGTAAGTCCGACATCTTCGTAGCCAATGGCGTAGTGAAAGACCTGACAGACCAAGATTATATCAACTTCTATGCGAACAACACCCTCCTCTTCGAGCAGTACCGAGAAGACAGCCTTGTGGTTACCAAGCTGCTAGATGCGATTCCTTCAATACCACTCAAAAATCACCTCTTCCACAACCAAGGAAACTTTCAATTCGAAAGTATAGCAGAGGAAACAGGCCTTTCTGATAAGGCATTCTCAAATGGCGCAGCCTATGGAGATTTAGATAATGATGGTGACCTAGACTTGATTGTCAACAACATCAACAGTCCAGCGCTTATTTATAAGAACTTAAGCAGTGAAAACACCCAAAACCATTACTTAGAAATCTCCTTTGACACAAAAGAAGCCTTTCAACTGTTTGGCACTAGGGTCACCCTGTATTCAGGAGACCTCAAGCAGGTTAAAGAGTACCATCCAGTGAAGGGCTATATGTCATCGATGGATCACTTACTACACTTTGGGCTAGGGGAGCGTTCAAAAGTCGATAGAATTGAGATCCTATGGCCAGACGATACCCAGTCTGAACTTTTAGATATCCTTTCTGACCAAAAGTTAGTACTCTCCAAAAAAGAATTGGTCTCACGAAAGTTAGATGAGGAACCCAAGGCCTCCCCTTTATTCACGCGGACAACCCTTTCAGGTAAATTCATGCATCAAGAAAATCAGTTTTCAGACTTTGATAGAGATCGGCTGCTATTTCAGATGAGCTCGAACGAGGGGCCAGCTGCAGCCATAGGTGATATCAACAATGATGGCCTAGACGATATATACATTGGTGGTGCGAAAGGCTTTGCGGGCAAATTTCATCTCCAAATTGCGGATGGTTCTTTTCAGACTTTAGCATTGAATGAAGACATAATGTCTGAAGACGTTGATGCCTCGTTTGTAGACATGGATGCTGATGGCGATTTAGATTTGATCGTTGCAAGTGGCGGATATGAATACGGAGCCTTAGACCCAGTTTTTCAAGACAGGCTTTACTACAATGACGGGAATGGAAATTTCACACGCAGCCCATGGGTAAAATTTCAATCGGTCAATGAAAGTTCCGCTTTCATCAAGCCCATAGATTTTGACGATGATGGAGACCTTGATTTAGTAACGGGAACACGCAGCACCCCATTTGCCTATGGCATTCCAGGCAACATTCACCTCTATGAAAATGAAGGTCAAACTTTTAGTGAGGTTGATACCAAAAACATTGTAGCATTTCAAAAGGTCGGAATGATGACTGATGCGATTGTATCCGACATTGATGGTGATGGTGATAGCGACATCATTGTTGTTGGCGAGTGGATGCCCATTAAAATCTTTATCAATAACAATGGAACGTTTGAAATAAACAATCTCAATTCATCCGAAGGGCTATGGCACAGCCTCTCTGTAATGGACATGAACGGTGACGGTTTGTTAGATATCATAGCGGGTAATCACGGCTTAAATAGTAGGCTGAAAGCAGACAAAGATCACCCTCTCGCCATGTATGTCAATGACTTCGATCAAAATGGAAGCATCGAACAAATCATTACGCAATATGAAGGTGAGGACAGCTATCCAATTGCACTACTTCCTGACCTGGTCAAACAACTCCCTGGATTGAAGAAGAAGTACCTCAAACATGAAAGTTATAAGGATCAAAAAATCAACGATCTTTTCGATGAGAAAACCTTAACGTCATCCCTGAAAGTCGATGTCGTTGAACTCAAGTCTAGCATTTACTACCAACAACCTAACGGCAGCTTCCGTCAATCTGCTCTTCCGGCTGAAGCACAATTCTCACAAGTTTTCAGCATTCTTTCAGAGGACGTGAACAATGATGGCCAGATGGACCTGATTATCGGTGGAAATCAGACCAGAATGAAGCCAGAAATGGGTATCAATAATGGTTCGTATGGTTTAACTTTACTTAACGTTGGTAATGAAGAGTTTAAGGCATTAATGCCCGCGGAATCAGGGCTTGTAGTGCGCAATGACACTCGACAAATAAAGAAATTAAATGTTAATGGTAATGACATCTACTTGTTCGTTAGAAGCAATGACAGCAGCATTACCTATAAAAAAACAATAAATGAATAAGCGATCACTTGCAATAAGCTTAATGGTGTTGACCATGGTGTTTTTATACTCCAGCTGTACCAAAAAGTCAGAATATCAAAACCTTGTTGAAGCAGAGTTGGCGACTAATGTCCGTAAAGACAGTCTTTATTTAGGCATTAGTCTACAGATGGGTTCAAAAGAATTCTTCGTTCACTGTTGGGACATGAACAAGCAAGGCACGCTAACAAATGGTGTCGGCAACCAAATTAAGTATGACGCGAGCGAGTATTTTAAGAAAAACACTTCGATGCATTTCTATCCAAAATTTGTGGATGGAAAAATCTTCGAAATGCCAGTAGAGTTCAAATATGACGACTGGGCGCTGTGGAACGAAGAGCTATCCGTTGAAAACTTGATGGAAGAAGTAATTGATGTGCTAGAATCGTGGTATGGTGACGGATTCATTAAAATGGTAAATGAGGATGAAACAAAAACCGTCTGGGTAAAAGTAGATGGAAACAGGCGAATTAGAGTGTATCGACAAAGTGTATCATCCGTTGCTGTCGTGTTTACGGACCTCATAAAATTGAACGAAATCAATAGTGAAAAGTCTTAAAGCTGATTTATGAACGCCATCAAAACTTCGTTTTTAAGTCTCATTATTCTTGCAGTGGCTTGCTCCTCTCCTGAGAATACTGGCCCTTCACTTTTTAATAAACTTGAGGCCGAAGACTCTGGTGTTTCCTTCAAAAACGAACTGTTGTTCGATGAGGAATTCAATATTTATACTTACCGAAACTTCTATAACGGTGGTGGAGTAGCAATTGGCGACATTGATAATGACGGCCTAGTTGACCTCTACTTCACAGGAAACCGAGTGTCAAACAAGCTTTACAAAAACCTAGGAAACCTTCAGTTCGAGGATATCACGGACAAAGCAGGTGTATCAGGCCAAAAAGCATGGAGTACGGGTGTCAGCATGGCTGATATTAATGGAGATGGATTTCTTGACATCTACGTTTGCAATTCTGGTGATATTACTGGTGACGACAAACAGAATGAGCTTTTCATTAATAACGGAGACGGAACCTTCTCCGAAAGAGCTGAAGCTTTCGGCTTAGCAGACAAGGGATTTTCTACTCACGCGGCATTCTTCGATTATGACCGTGATGGGGATCTTGATGCTTACCTGCTCAACAACTCATACAAAGCCATTGGAAGTTTTAACCTTCAGAAGAACGAAAGGCCAGTAAGAGACGCTGTTGGAGGTGATAAACTGTATAGAAATGACAACGG
>DLQN01000006.1 GCA_002477595.1 Roseivirga sp. UBA7431 | reverse complement strand
GAACCTCCTTTACCAACAGTCGAGGATGAACCGGAACAAGTCGAGCCGGAAGTAGCCGTCCCAGTAATTCCAGAACCCGTTGAACCTATTGCGCAAGCTCCCTTGGCGCCTCCCAATAGCGCTAGACCGAGCATTAGAAAAACCCCATCTAAAACGATGCTGGTTCCGACAGATCTAAATGCTTTAAAAAAGGAAATCAACAAGCCTAAGGAAGAAGAAAATGAGGAGGAAGTAGAGAAAGTCGATTTAAGAAACAATGACTACTCGAAAGAAGACATGGAGGCGGCTTGGCAAAAGTTCATAGCCGATGGCAATTTCCAAAGCCTTGATCAAGAAGTCCTAAAGAACCCTTTCCATTTAGAAGATAATAGAGTAACAGTATCAATTCCTAATGCCGCTTTGGTTTCTAGCTTTGAAAAATACAGAGCAGAGTTACTCCACCACCTTCGGAATACCCTGAAGAATGATAACATTTCTCTTCAGTCGAATGTCGTAGAAATAGCACAAGAAAAAATGCTCTATACGGATCGAGAAAAATTCGAGTTTTTAAAGAACAAATACCCCGCCCTCAAAGATTTACAGGATAAACTCGGACTTGATCCAGAGTTCTAACGCATAATGTCATTGCGAGAACATCGTTCGAAGCAATCTCTCTGTGTCTTCCTTCCCTTTCTGAGCGCAGCGAAGAAACGCTGCAAGAGATTAGATCCTTCGCTGCGCTCAGGATGACGAAACGATATAGATTGCTTAAAATTACCCCTCTGTATGTCACCTCTATAAGAGAAGAAGTTGGATTCGAGAATATAATCCCTCAGTAAACTCGGGATAGAAAGAGAAAAAGGTCTGTTGAGCGGCCAAGATCTCTCACTGTGCTCAGGGTGGCGAACAATCAAAGTATTATCCAGTAAATGTAGATTGTCAGAAACTCAGCACAAAGCCAACATTGATTACATTCTTAACCTGCCAATCGCGGCCCTGACTACCGTCTGATCTAGTGACAATTACATCGTCATCGTAAATGATCTGGCTACTAATATTTGACTGAATGAAATCATTGACTTTCAAATTGAGTATCGCTTCAACATTGACAACAGTATTGGGGAACTTCTCATAATTTGAGAAGAGGTTAAAGTTTGTTTGAAGCTTCACATTTTGCATTATATCCCTCTGGAAACCTCCGCGTAAACTTATCCCTGCCTCAGACCTTATCTGATCGCCAGGAATAATACCAAAAGCGCCTGCAGTTGAAAGTGAATCGTTCAACACAAAGGTAAACCTACCTGTAAATGGTGCTAGTGTGGCTGTATGCCCTTTTTCAGCATCTCGGAAAGTAAGACCCAAAGAGGTTTGTAAATAACCAGGCGCCATGAAATCTGAGATCAATATCCTTCTCGTTTCACTAGAGTTAGCAATTTTTTCAATCTTAAAACCACGATCCATCTGGGTTCTGAAATTAATAGCCCCTGTCATTAATACTTTCTCAGTGAATTTTTGGCTGTATTTTGACGATAATTCAATGGCATCATCGGTTTTCTCAAAACGATTACCTCCCCCTCCATTTCGAATAACACCATAACCAATTTGTGCCCTATTCTCCCAAACGACTTCATCCCGCTCGAAACTCATGAAGGCCTGTATTCCACCACCTACAGCAACCGATGATTCACCACCTGCCGCCCAGTTGGTTAGTCCCACTTGTTGAACCGTTAGATTAAACTTAGCTCCTTGCTTCCAATAGATAAGACTATCTGGAATAGCGACAGTCGTATCCTTTTGACTAGTCTCCTCCTGGGCAATTAATGCCGAGACTAGCAATGCATTCATTAAAAAAAATAAAACCAAGCGAAGCGGCTTAGTCGTTATGGCATTGTTCAAATTCGTTAATAGCCGCTACGGCCTCTTTAAAATTATAAGTTGCTCTCCTGGCGAGAGGTTGTTGGTCTCTTTTCTATTCCACTTTTTGATGTCCTCAATGGCAACGTCATATAGTTTCGAAATAGACCAAAGTGTTTCCCCTACCTGTACTTCGTGTAGAGTTTCTTCCAAACCAATTCGTTTAGCCTGCGCCTTCGGCACCAGCAGTTTGATTTCCTGATTCACCTCTAAGCCATCCAGAATACTCAACTGATTCCACTCTAAAATATCATCAATTTCAACGTTGTAAATCCGAGATATTGCAAAGTAAGTTTCCTTCGGCTTTACTAAGTGTACAATAATAGTATCCAGCGCTGTCTCCACCAATGGCTTTGTTACTATTGGTTGAACAAACACCTCAATCTCTTCCTTTAAAGGCATTTCAACTGGCTTCGGCTTTTCAATTTTATTTTCGAGTGTGGAAGACAGCGTCACTTCTGTAATCAGTCGATCCTCAGCAGAAACCTCGGCTCTTTCAACTAGAACATTGCTGTATTCAATTGGAATGGTTTGAGGTCTGATAAAGCGAAGCCATAGTACACGACCAATTTTAAGGTTTTCATCCTTAGCCATTCTATTTTTCTGCCTTAGCTTTTTTAAACGAATACCATAATCCTGTGCAATCGACCACAAAGTTTCTGTGGACTGCACCACATGATAGTGTACTTTTCCCTTGGCCTTCTTGTTTTTGAGATAGTAATAGGCGTCTGACTTCAATCTATTGTTTCCAAGATCATTGAATTTTACCAAGCGTTGAACACTAACTCCAGTTCTATTTGAAAGGGTCTGAACAGACTCATTAGCCCTAGCGCGAATAGCAGGAATACCATTCATTTTGATTTGCCCAGATGCATAGGCATTCTTCAAGTTTCCCGTAATGCTTGGATAAAGTCCAACATTACCTTCAAGCGGTCTAAATAAATTTCCAGCTTGAATGGCCTTAGGTATTTCTCTCTTTACATTGTCTATTTGAGTATTTGTTTTCTTTTGTGGCTTAGTTTCTGGCTTTTTGGTCACCTGCCTTTGAGCGATCGGTCTCTGCTCGCCCTTTGTAGGATAAATCACCATATATGATTTATCTTCAGGTATTTTGGACTGGTTCAACCACTTATTGAATCGCTTGAGCTCATCATAATCTACTTTCACATCTTGACTCACTTGCCGTAAAGTTCTGCCCTTACCCTCAAATTCATTCAACCTAACCTCTGGATGTTTTCTCCCTTCACCGACAAAATCTTGAAAGGCCAATTTATGTGCGATAAACTTTTTGATATACCAGTGCGATTTCCCAGTGATATTCATTGTCTTGGCGCCATAGAGTTTGTCTGTAACAGTTCTTTGGGTTCCAGTAAGGCCTTGTAGGTATGATTGCATGGATAAAATCCAATTGTCAAACACGAAATTGGACCGTTTTAGGTATTTGGTAGCACCAATGGTAGAGGCAATGATATGTTTTCGTTCATCAACCACGTTGTCTATCCTTAGACCTAACTCCTGTGCCGATGCTTTTTTAAATTGCCAAAAACCAACTGCATTTGAAGTAGAAACAGCGTCAGCTATAAACTCCCCTTCTTGAATTGCCAGGTATTTGAAGTCTTCAGGAATTCCTTCCTCTTTCAGCACCTTCTCCACGAAATGCATGTATAGGTTAGACCGGTCGGCCTTTAGCTGGAAGTGATATTGGCTACGTGTTAGCAAATCTAGCGTCTCTTCTATTTCCTTTTTCGCCTCGTTATTAATCTTGAGTTTTACCCCAGCAACGGTGATTTGGGAAGGGACAATCATAGGGGCTTGCGCTAAAGAGCTCAACGAAGCCATCATTAAGATGATGATTGACACAAGGAGATGTCTCACTATTTTTTTCTTATTACCATCAAGCCATCTCTTACTGGAAACAGTACGTTTTCAACCCGATCGTCTTCATGAACGAAACGATTGAAATCAAGGATTGCTTGTGTGTCTTTGTCAGTTTTCTTTTCAGTCTGAACTACTTTGCCACTCCAGAGTACATTATCGCCTATTATGAATCCACCTGGTCTGACTTTTTCAAATACTAAGTTAAAGTAATTCGTATAGTTTTTCTTATCTGCATCGATAAAGACAAGATCGAAAGTCTCATCAATTTCTGGAATCAATTCCATAGCATTACCAATGCGGTAATCAATCTTTTGGGTCAAGCCAGCTTTTTCAAAATAACCTCTGACCATTACTTCTAATTCTTCATTGATGTCTAACGTAATCAGCTTTCCATCTTCCTGCATGCCCTCCGCCATACAGATCGCAGAATAACCGGTATATGTTCCGATTTCAAGGATACGTTTCGGCTGAATCATCTGACTCAGCATTGAAAGCATTCGCCCTTGTAGCTGACCCGAAAGCATTCTCGGTAGCATCACCTTGGTATAGGTGTCTCTATTCAAATTAGCTAAAAGCGCTGATTCTTCGTCCGAGTGAGCTTCGACATAGGCTTGTAGATCCGCAGATATAAATTCCATCAGCTCTTGGGTAAGAATGTTAGATAACTCAATTGATCTTCGACTAAAGCCTCGTTGGCAATGTCTATTAGTTGTTCACTGCTAATCGATCTGATATTCTTGATAATACCTTCAAGGCTATGCACTTTGTTTATATCGAGAATACTTTTACCCATCATGAGCATTAAACTAGCATTGTTTTCTTCCGCCATGGCCAATTGACCAACCAACTGCTCTTTGGCTTTATGTAGTTGAAGAGTTCCGAGTGGCTTTTCTCGCAATAGCTTAAGCTCCTTTGCAATCAACTTCTTACTTCGATTCACTTGGCTTAACTCTGTTCCATAAAAAATAGCGAACAACCCTGTGTCAGAGTATGGATTATATGAGGCTTCGATATTATAGACAAAACCATACTTCTCTCTAAGTGCAAGGTTCAGTCTTGAATTCATCCCTGGCCCACCCAAAATATTTATTAGCATGAAGAAAGGGAGCCTACTTTTGTCACCTAATGCATAAGCAGTAGTTCCAATCGCACAGTGGGCTTGAGTAATATTTCTTTTTATCGTTTCCGAACTTGGCGTGTACCCCTGAAACAGTACTCGCTCTCTCTTAGCCTTTACGTGTGGTATAGCTCCAAAATACTTTTCGGCTAATTTGGTCACCTTCTTCAATGATACATTGCCAACACAAGAAAACACGATGCCTTCAGTATTCATGTTGGTTTTCAAAAAGTCTTGAAAATCTTTTCGCTGAAAGGACTTAACACTAGAGGGTGTACCCAGAATATTTTTCCCAAGTGGATGATCTCTAAAAATCACATCATCAAATTCATCCTGAATGGCATCTTCTGGACTATCGCGATAAAGAGACATTTCCTCTAGGATCACTCCTCTCTCATTCTCTATCTGCTTTTCAGGAAAAATAGAATCGAAAGTAATGTCTTGTAATAATTCAAAGGCACTTTCCATGTGCTTCTCAAGCGTAGAAGCGTAAAAACAAATCTTCTCTTTGGTCGTGTAGGCGTTCAACTCACCCCCAACGGAGTCAAGTCGATTCAGTATATGAAAAGCTTTACGCTTTTTAGTACCTTTAAAGGCCATATGTTCCCAGAAGTGGGCAATTCCCAACTGATCTTCACGCTCGTCTCTGCTACCAATATCTAGCACAAACCCACAATGAACAATCTTTGTACTTGGTACTTCTTTGTGAACTATTCTGATGCCATTGGGCAATGTAAATAGGTTATAGTCAACCATCTCCGATTCTCCTCAAGTGGGCAAAGATAATTATTTAATGGGCACTAAACCGAATAGTATCTGGCTTTGTGCTAATACAATTTTTAGCTTTCAATTTTCGTCTTTCAAACGCTCAAGGTTATGATCTAAAGGGGTCAAGGTGCTTTTAGGAAAATCAATTCCTTTATATTTGAGTGAATTCACTATCAATGGCATTCCGTCAAATTCTTATTATTCAAACTGCCTTTATTGGGGACGTAATTCTAGCAACTGGTTTGTTAGAAAAGTTACACCATCAATTCCCAGACGCTGACATAGATTTCTTGGTGCGCAAAGGCAACGAGAGTTTAATGAACGGACATCCCTTTGTTAGAGAGACTCTTGTTTGGGACAAAAAAGGCGGGAAATACAGCAACCTGTTCAAGCTGATCGGAAAGATCCGAGCCACTCCCTATGACCTTGTGGTGAATGTACAACGATTCGCCAACTCAGGCTTAATCACCGCGTTATCTAAAGCTCCCTTGAAAATCGGTTTTGACAAGAACCCTTTCTCTTGGTCCTTCAACGAGAAAGTACCTCATGAAATAGGTAATGGTGTTCACGAAGTAGTGAGAAATCATGACTTAATCCGGAGTTTAACAGGTGACGATCATTGCAACCCGAAACTCTATCCATCTGAAAAAGACTTCAAAGCCATTGAAGAGTGGCAAGCCAAACCCTATATCTGTTTGGCTCCCGCTTCTGTTTGGTTTACTAAGCAGTTTCCAAAAGAAAAGTGGATTGAACTGATTAAGGCTATTCCTTTTGAGGGTAACATTTTTCTACTTGGCGCACCATCAGACCTTGATCTCTGTAATGAAATCAAAGAAAAATCAGGAGATACTCGGCCTCAAAACCTATGTGGTAAACTATCGCTACTGCAATCTGCTGCATTGATGAAAGATGCCGAGATGAACTATGTGAACGACAGTGCTCCTATGCATTTAGCTTCTGCCGTCAATGCGAAAACATGCGCCATCTTTTGTTCTACAATTCCAGAATTCGGTTTCGGACCGTTATCAGACGAAAGCCACATTATCCAAGTAAAGGAAAATCTCGATTGTAGACCTTGTGGGCTACATGGTAAAAAAGCTTGCCCAAAAGGACACTTCAAGTGTGGCTTAGACATTACCACAGCACAGTTAATATCAGTTTTGGGCTGACAGATCAAAGAAGCCTTCCTTTTCTCATCAATTCATGCTTATTTCGTTAAGTTACCTTTTGACCAAAAAAGACATGAGATACGAACACATCGGAAAAGACCTGTTTATCAAGAATAGAGCAAAGTTAAAGGCTAAAATGAAGCCTAATTCAATTGCTATCATCTGTTCTAACGATATAATGCCCACCAATGCAGATGGCACAATGGCTTTCAGACAAAACAGCAACTTGCTCTACTTTTCTGGTATTGATCAAGAGGAATCTGTACTGATTGTAGCCCCAGACTTTCCAGACCCGAAAATGAGAGAAATACTCTTTGTAAGGGAAACCAACGAATTGATTGCGGTTTGGGAAGGCCATAAGTACAGCATGGAAGAGGCCACAGAAACTTCAGGAGTTTCGACCATTATGTGGGTTGAGAAGCTTGAAGGAATGCTTAACACCTTACTTGCCGAAACTGACAACATTTACCTTTATAATAACGAGCATATCCGAAATGGCACAGACGTAGAAACCAGATCGGATAGGTTCAATAAATGGTGCCGTGAGCAGTACGGCAATTACAATTACGAAAGACTCGCTCCAATCGCTTACGATCTTAGAACAGTTAAAGAAGCTCGGGAAATTGAGCTGATGCAAACTGCCTGCGACCTGACAGACCAAGGTTTCCGCAGAATCTTAGCCTATACAAAACCAGGCGTTTGGGAATACGAGCTTGAAGCAGAATTCCTACATGAGTTTATCCGCAATAAATCTAAAGGCTTTGCTTACACCCCAATTATTGCTGGCGGAGGTAATGCATGTGTTCTTCATTACATCGAGAACAAAGACCAATTGAAAGATGGTGATGTGATTCTGATGGATGTTGGTGCAGAGTATGCTAATTATAATGCAGACATGACCCGTTGTATCCCAGTCAACGGACGATTCACTCAAAGGCAAAAAGATGTTTACAATGCCGTTTTACGTGTTAAAAATGAAGCAACAGCACTTTTAACTCCTGGGAATAGTATTCCTGGCTACCATAAGGAAGTTGGAAATATCATGACCAAAGAACTAATAGGTCTCGGTTTGATTGATCAAACTGATGTTAAAAATGAAGACCCAAGCTGGCCTGCTTATAAGAAGTACTTTATGCACGGCACTTCTCATCACATTGGTTTAGACGTACATGATGTTGCAAGCATTTATACTGAATTTAAGGCCGGTATGGTATTCACGGTTGAACCAGGTATCTATATTCCTGGAGAGAACCTTGGTATTCGATTAGAAGACGATCTTGTGATCACTGAAAACGGACAGCACAACTTAATGGGGAATATTCCAATCGAGGCTGAAGAAATCGAAGAACTGATGAATTCCTAAAGTGGAAATAGTTGAAGCCCATCGTTTCTGAAGCATCTCGACTTCGAGTCCTAAATTGACTTAAAAGCATGCTCATCTTATCAGCGAATAATGGCTTTACTATTGACAATATGAAACCAAAAAGTGAGCATAAGTATTACAGCATAGCGTTGATTAAATAACAATAATTATGAGTGGAGCAGCAGGAGCGGCAGCAGCACAAGCAGCAATTCAAGAGGCCATAAAAGCATCCGGTGCTATTGTAAAAATAGAACCAAATGAATTCAGCAACCTGATTTCCAAAATGGACGATGGTATTGTGATCGAAAAAGGAGACAATGGGTTTTTCGATAGTGGATATAAATACAGCACCTCGTACAAGGGCTTTATTTTTTACTGCAAATCAAAAAACCAAATTACGATCCCGTCAAAACTCGAAAAAATAAAGGCCAAACGTATTTGGGTTCCTCAATAACCGATATTATGAGTGAGAAATTTAATAGCCAAAAAGCACCAGAGCCCGTAGGGTTATATCCTCATGCCAGAAAAGTAGGCGAACTACTCTTCTTATCTGGTGTCGGACCAAGGGAGCGTGGCACAAAGATAATTCCTGGCGTAACGCTAGACGAAGCTGGAAAAATCATTGACTATGATATTGAAACGCAGTGCAGATCCGTTTTCAACAATGTAAAACTTATTTTAGAGGCATCCGGAAGTAGCTGGGATCAACTAGTAGACGTGACCGTTTTCTTAACAAATATGAAAGACGACTTCGCTACCTATAACAAGATTTATGCTGAATACTTCAAGGACAATCAGCCATGTAGAACTACCGTAGAAATCAATTGCCTACCCACTCCGATCGCCATCGAACTTAAGTGTACTGCTACGGTTTAGACTCTTTCTAAGCATTTGCTTATCTTCATGAGGTTATAATCTCCCTCAATCAAAAAAGATGATCAAATTTTTCAAAAGAATCTGGAAAGCCATTATTGGATTTTTAAAGAAGCTTAAGCCAGGGCCAATTGCCTGGAAAGGAGCTAATAAAGCCATAGGCACTACTGTTGTCGTCATTTGGATCATTACCTCTTTGATGATGTTTGTGACGCAGCCACAAACCTATTTCGGCCTCTTGATGGTACTATTAGGCCTCATTATAGCTTTTCTAATGGGAGCAGGTGCCATTCTCGCCAGACTGATCGTCAAAAAAATGAACAAAGGTCTTTTTTGGGTAATACCTGGGGCCTTTTTTCTAATGCCTTTTGCTTTCGGCATAGGTAGTTTAAGTTGGCAATTTCCTGCCCTGGTAGTTGTTTTTGCAGGCGCTCTCGGTGCGGGTATTTTCACCCTTACGAAAAAGACAAGGTCTCAATCTACCTTACTAGAAAAAATCACTGCGTCAGTTGGTACTTTGATCGGTATAGCCGGACTGATTTGGGGGTTAGTTTGGCTAGCAGACACAGGTTTCAAACCAGAAGTAGCACACATCAATGCGGCCAATAAATCAGCCTATCGTCCTGATCACATTCAACTTACAGACCCCTCTGAACCTGGGTCTTATGAAGTTGAATACCTTACCTACGGAAGTGGAAAAGACAAACATCGATCTGAATTCGCTGAAGAAGTAACAATAATAACGGACTCTATAGATGGATCTCGCTTACTATCTGGATGGGAAGGAAGGAGTGGCAAGCTCAGAACTTGGTATTGGGGTTTTGATGATAAGTCCCTACCAATTAACGGTAGAGTTTGGTACCCTAAAGGTGAAGGGCCATTTCCATTAGCACTAATAGTTCATGGAAATCATAGCATGTTTGACTTCTCCGATCCAGGGTATGAATATCTCGGTGAGCTTTTGGCAAGCAAAGGTATTATTATGGTCAGCGTAGATGAAAATTTTATTAATAGTGGCTGGACAGATTTTATAGGCGATGGCCTTAGTGAAGAAAATGACGCAAGAGGTTGGCTACTGCTAGAGCATTTAAAATATTGGGAGAAATGGAATAATACAGAAGGAAGCTTATTCAATGGCAAAGTGGATATGGAGAACCTAGCTGTTATGGGCCATTCAAGAGGTGGTGAGGCTGCAGCAGTTGCAGGTTTTTTCAACAAACTCCCCTTCTACCCTGATGACGCCAAACAAGTTTTCGATTTCGACTTCAATATTAAAGCAGTCGTCTCAATAGCTCCTGTAGATGGTCAGTACAAACCAGGCAATGTTAGCACGCCACTTAAAGATGTCAACTATCTGGTAATTCATGGTGCTAATGATGGAGATGTACAGTCATTTGCGGGCTTGAGGCAATACGAGAGACTCGAATTCAGCGATTCAACAGACTATTTTAAGTCAGCAGTTTATGTGTATGGAGCTAATCACGGACAATTCAACACAACTTGGGGGAATAGGGATTCTGGGTTTCCATTTGGTTCGCTACTAAACGTTGACGCCTTGATTCCTATGGAAGACCAGCTTCAAATTGGTAAGATTTACATCAGTGCCTTTTTACAAGCCACATTACAAGGAAAGACAGCTTATGCCCCTCTTTTTAAAGATCACAGAGCAGGTGAAAAATGGCTTCCTGAAACCATCTACCTTAATCAATACCAATCTTCTGACTGGCAATTACTAGCAGATTTTGAAGAAGACCTTGATTTAACTACAACTTCATCAATGGGACAAATTACTACAGAGAACCTAACGGTTTGGAAGGAGCAAATTGTTGGTATGAAGTATGGAAATCGCGGAACAAGGGCTGCTTATATTGGCTGGGATAGTCTAGCCTATGAAGCCGATACTGCAAGTTTTGAGATAGTCTTCAATGAGCCTATTAATGCTGAAGCGACCTCTAGTCTGACATTTGAAATGTCCGAAGCAAAGGGTAGTACCTATCCAGACAAAAAACGAGACAAAGAGAAAAAGAAGAAAGAAAATGGTAATGAGGAGGACAATGAAAATGATAATTCAGAGGAGAATAATGAAGGTAACGCAAACAACACGGAAGATATAAACGAAGACGAAGACGAAGATGAGGAAGACAAAAAAGCTCCAGAACCTATTGATTTCACAATACAGCTGACCGATTTAAACGATAGCATCGTGAGTTTCAAGCTAAGTGATTACAGCTATTTACAAAGGCAGTTGTCAGTAGACGTTTTAAAGAATACAGAACTCCAAAGCACTAAACGATCAGAGGCAGTTTATAACACTTTCTTCTTTAATCTAAGCCAACTCTCAAGTGAGACTGGCTTTGATTCGAATGCCATCAAAGCCATGAAATTTGTCTTTGACCAGAGTAAAAAGGGTCTAATTATCTTAGATAAAGTAGCTATTCACTAAGCCATTATAATTGTAATTTCTTGATAATAAGATGCCCATTATGAGGAACTCTCAAGCCCTTAAGTTCAGAAAAAAGGGATAATCCTTATCCAAAAGTAGGGTTTGTTCTAAAGAGCGGGTAATAGATATGTACTGCATAACTACATGCAATCAAACTGAATGAAATGAGTTCGATTAGCCATAATATTCAAAATTCCTTACTTAATCCACTGAGTAATATCGGTAGTGGTCTCTTACTTAGAGTCTTCAAACCTTTCCGCATTGGTGATTTCATCGAAGTGGACGGGAAAGTAGGGTCAATAGAGAAGAGTGGTTTTCAGAAAACTACGATCAAAAGAATTGATGGCACAGAAACCAAAGTCAACAATACTATTTTTTATAAGAGGGAGCTACACAATCTTAGCGCTAAAAACATTATCTCATTAGACCTCACCATTGGAGTGAGTTACCAGAGTAATATGACTAAAGTGAAAGATGAAATCATGAACTTCTTCACACAGAACCACCAAGTCCTTAATTCCCCTAAGGCAAAAATTCAAGTTTCTAAAATCAAGAATGACTTTGTAGAGTTGTCTGTGAAACCATGGTGTTTATTAGATAATTTCTTAGAATTAGACGCTAAGCTTGAGGCTCAATTAGTACAATACTTACTCTCCAAAAATGTAGTGATAGAGCACAAACAGCCTGTTTTCGGTACGAACAAAATGCTTGCTTAAACTTTAATCCTTTCAATCACTCACACAAATATCTCTGAACAGATATATTTGTATAAACACTGAGCATTGATGGAGATAATTTGGCTGATTTCAGGAGTAATATTAGGCGGGCTAGTTGGGTGGTTTATGGCCAAAAGCAGGTCCAATACTACGAATTCTAGCGAAGCAGACCTTCAGAACAAGCTTCAATTAGCAGAAGAGCGTTATGGCATGATCGCTAAAGAACTCACAGAAGTCAAACCAGAACTCTCCACCGAAAGAAACAAAAGTCTTGCCTTAAGTAACCAGCTGACCAAAGTCGAAACGGAACACAAAAACCTTCAGTCCAAACTTGAAGACCAAAAAGCAGAACTCGAAAAACTCAACGAACGCTTTGCGCATGAGTTCAAGAACTTAGCAAACGAAATATTTGAAGAGAAGAGCAAAAAATTCACAGAGCAGAACAAGACCAATATTCACGATCTACTCAATCCACTTAAGGAAAAGATTGGTGAGTTCCAGAAAAAAGTAGAAGACTCGAACAAAGAGGGAGCAGAAAGAAACGCATCCCTCGTCACACAAATTAAACACCTAAGTGATCTAAATAAGCAGATTACCAAGGAAGCGGAAAACCTCACAAAAGCACTTAAGGGAGACTCAAAAGCTCAAGGAAACTGGGGCGAAGTAATCCTTGAAAGAATCCTTGAAAAATCTGGGCTTGAAAAAGGTAGAGAATATGAGACGCAAGTTTCAGAAACTGGTGATGACGGAAAAAGGTATCAACCTGATGTCGTCATTAGGCTACCAGACAACAAACATGTAATAGTTGATTCCAAAGTTTCATTAACTGCCTATGAGCGCTTTGTCAATGAGGAAAACGAAGCAGACAAGTTGGTGCAACTCAAATTGCACATCAATTCGATCAAGACACATATAAAAGGACTTAGTGAGAAGAGCTATCAAAACCTCTATGGACTTGATGGCCTTGATTTCGTACTTCTTTTTATCCCGATAGAGCCGGCATTTACTTTGGCTGTTCAGCATGATCAAGATTTATTCAATGACGCATATTCGAGAAACATTGTAATAGTCAGTCCAACCACACTTATCGCTACCTTAAGAACGATTGCTTCCATATGGAAACAGGAATATCAAAATAAGAACGCGATTGAAATAGCCCGCCAGGGAGGAGCGCTATACGACAAATTCCAATCTTTCACAGAAGACCTTATTTCTATCGGAAAGCATTTGAACGGTACTCAAAAGGCCTATCAAGAATCAATGAAGAAGCTTTCTGAGGGCAGTGGCAACCTTGTAAAACGAGCCGAAGGCCTGAAGAAATTAGGCGCAAAGGCGAGTAAGCAAATGGATGAAAGGCTCCTCGATAGATCTGAAGATTAAAAAGCGCTTTTTTTTCTGAGTTTACGCTAGTATAAAATAACTCACGACAAAAACGATAGCGTAAATAGATGATCTTCTAACATCGAAGAAAAGTAAAAAATACCATCACAGTCAATCACTAATCTAGTCTCACCTATCTCATTGCCTTAACCACATGATGATGAGTAGTGGAAAGGGAACGATGACGCCCTAAAATACGTTACGCTACATTGAAAGGAGGAGTTATTGACATCATCATTCAAAAGATGCCTCAAAATAGTCTGTAAAGGAGAAAATCTCCTTTTAGCGCTCCTAACGCATATTTTAATGTAGAACGTGAGGAAGACTTGTAAGGCTCCCATATCACAACGATATTATCATTAATTTTGCAACATTATTACCTTGAAGGTGGCCAATTGGTGTAAAGCCTCTGGATTTTGTAAAGCTGCTATATTATATTGGTTGCATTAAAACAAAAACAGAAACAAAACCTTCAAGTAAGAAGTAACAGGTTAAAACATTATATGAATTACAAAAGCATAAAGTTTTCTCGTACCAATCAAGCCGAATTTATCAGCGATTTGCGCAAGCGCGTTAAAGGATATTTCGACTCGAATGAGATTTCTGTACACGGTAATAGTGCCATGTTCGCTAAAACAGCGGCCATGTTCCTTATGTACTTTGGTCCTTATGCATTAATGCTAGCAGGTGTGGTAACGCAACCTTGGCTCGTGCTATTGATGTGGGCTATTATGGGATTTGGAATGTCAGGCATTGGTTTGTCAATTATGCACGATGCCAACCATGGCTCGTACTCTAATAACAAAACTGTCAACAAATACATGAGCTATGTAATGAACCTTATTGGGGCAAGCTCATTCAATTGGAAAATTCAACATAACGTACTTCATCATTCCTATACGAATATTGAAGGTGTTGATGAAGACATCGATCCAGGGATATTAATGAGGTTATCGCCACATGCGAAGCATTATAACATGCATAAGTTTCAGCATATATATGGCTGGTTCTTTTATGCCATCATGACATTCCTGTGGTTAACAACAAAGGACTTTGTACAACTCAATAGGTACAAAAAAATGGACCTCATCAAAGGTCAAAAAAGAACTTACAGAAGTGTATTAATCGAGACAATACTCTCGAAAGTAGTGTACTATGCATATGCTTTGGTTATTCCTTTAATATTCATTCAAGCCTCTTGGGGAATAATAGTAGTAGGTTTTCTATTAATGCACGTGATCACTGGTCTTTGGATTGCATTAATTTTCCAACCAGCTCACGTCATGCCTAATTCAGAATATCCGATTCCTGACAATGTTGGTAATATGGAAAATAACTGGGCAGTACATCAGCTATTTACTACGACTAACTTTTCACCAAAGAGCAAGCTTTTCTTCTGGTATGTTGGTGGATTGAACTACCAAATTGAGCATCATTTGTTTCCGAACATTTGTCATGTCCACTATAAGAAAATTTCAAAAATAGTTAAAGAGACAGCCCAAGAATATGGCTTACCTTATAACTTAGAGCCTACATTTGGTTCAGCCATAGCGAGCCACGCGAAGATGCTTAAGACCCTAGGTCAGGCAGAGGCTGCTTAAAAAAACAAAAACCATTAATAAAAACCACAATTGATGAGAAAACACATACTTCTGACATTTGTGGTTTTTTTATGCCTTACATCCTGTACTCAGATTTCCAAGGAAACAATTGAGTACAAGGCTGAACTAATCAAACATACCGTCATATCAGATGGACACCCCATTGCCCTTTGGGAGAAATCAGATCCAAATGCTAAAGAATCAATACTTCTAGTTCATGGTAGGACTTGGAGCGCAGTTCCCGATTTTGATTTACAAGTAGAAGGAGAAGACCTCTCGCTGATGGATGGTCTCGTGGCCGAAGGCTATGCAGTATATGCCATCGACTTAAGAGGCTATGGCGAAACACCAAGAGATTCAAGCGGTTGGCAGACGCCAAATAAAGGTGCCCAAGATGTAGTAGCTGCCCTGACATGGATGGCTGAGCAAAAACAATGGAGCAGCACACCACACTTATTCGGATGGTCTATGGGCTCTACAATTTCCCATTTAGCCGCACAACAAGCACCAGAGTTGATGTCATCATTGACACTTTTTGGTTATTGGAAGGATAGCGACCAAACTTCTGGTCCAGATGCCCCAGACTTAATCCCAGCAAGAACAATCAACACTGCTGAAGCCGCAGCAAGTGATTTCTTAATACCAGGCTCTATTAGTCAAAACGCAATAGATGCCTATGTTGAACTCGCTTTGAAGTATGATCCGGTAAGAGTTGATATGAACAACATGGATCAGTTTAACGCTCTAGATCCATCGAAAGTAAATGTTCCAACGCTTATTCTTCAGGGCGAGCACGATCCAATTGGGCCAACAGCCATCCAAACCAAACTCTTTGAAAGGTTAGGCACAGCGCATAAGCAGTGGACTGTAATTGCAGGAGGCGATCATGCCGCCTTTATGGAAACCCCTCGCCCCTACTTTATCCACGCCTTAGTGAACTTTCTCCAAGGCATTTCCATTGACTAAAATATGCATGATGTCATCATAATTGGTGCAGGCCTCTCTGGCTTAACCACTGCGTTCGCACTAAGTAAAGAAGGCATCGATTATAAAATTATTGAAGGCCGAAATCGTGCTGGTGGCAGAATAAATAGTCTAGACGGGCCATTAGAAATGGGTGCGACATGGCTTGGCAATCAGCATACACACCTCATATCATTGCTCAAAGCACTCGATCTCGAGATCTTTCCACAACACACCAAAGGACAAATAGCTTACGAAGTCTCTAGCGTTCAGCCAATTCAATACTTTGACTTTCCGCCTGGCCAAGCACCCTCATATAGAATCAAAGGTGGAAGTTCAAAACTCATTCAAGCACTAATTGACAAGTTAGCTCCAGCTTCAATCCTCTATAATACTGAGGTATCAAGCATCAATGACCAAGGTAAATTGGTAGAAGTCTGTCTCACAAATGGCCAAGTCTATACTGCGAGCAAGGTAGTCGTTACCATACCTCCACAGCTATTAGAAAGAAGCGTACTGTTTACCCCTCCTCTCTCAGCAGAGAAGGTCTCCAATATGGCACAAACGCATACTTGGATGGGGGAATCAATTAAATATGGAGTCACTTATTCAAGCCCTTTTTGGAAAGCAAAAGGGCTTTCAGGCATGGGCTTTTCTCAAGTAGGCGTTGTTCAAGAAGTTCATGACCATACGGACTTCGATCAAAAATTCTTCGCACTAAAAGGATTTCTAAATTCAGCCTTGGCCTCAAAGACCTTTGAGGAAAGAAAATCAGAAGTCATTAAGGTATTGATCAGGCTATTTGGGCCAGAGGCCAATGAATACCTAGACTACCACGAGCATGTTTGGTCAAACGATAGATTGACATCCGTTCTCAATCCTATTCCAGTTGTTCCTCATCAGAATAATGGCAATCCATTACTTCGCGAAAACGCGTTTAACGGAAAGCTGATTTTCTCTGGGACGGAAAGCTCCGCAGAATACCCAGGCTATATGGATGGTGCGGTATATAGTGGTTTCGATAGTGCCAAGAAGGTGTTAGAGCAGTATCAAAGCTCTTTAGAAAGCTGAGCAAATTCTTTAGCATGATACGTTAGAATAATGTCAGCACCAGCACGCTTAATACTCATAAGTGTTTCCGCCATTACGCTGTCATAGTCTAACCACCCTTTCTCTGCTGCTGCTTTAAGCATGGCATATTCTCCACTTACATTGTAAGCAGCGATCGGTTGGGAATAGTTGTCCTTTAAGAGTTTAATAATATCAAGATAAGCCAAAGCAGGCTTTACCATTAAAAAATCAGCTCCTTCGTCAACATCCAAGTCAGCCTCTATTAAGGCTTCTCTTTGATTGGCTGGATTCATCTGATATGTCTTTTTATCACCACTCTTTGGCGCTGAATCTAGCGCATCTCTAAACGGACCATAAAACGCACTTGCATACTTGGCTGTATAAGACATGATGGACACGTCAGTAAATCCATTATCGTCCAGCACTTCTCTGATATAACCTACTCTGCCGTCCATCATATCAGATGGGCCAATGATATCGACACCACATCGGGCTTGAGAAAGTGCTTGCTTGCCTAATACTTCTAAGGTCTCGTCATTAAGAATAATACCCTCCTTAACAATACCATCGTGGCCATCAGAATTATATGGATCGAGGGCTACATCTGTCATGATAGCGGCTTCAGGGAATTCTTGCTTGATTTTGGTAAGTGCCTTTTGATAGAAGAAATTCTCGTTATGACTCTTAGTGGCCGTTTTATCCTTGTATTCTTCAGCCACTACAGGGAACACATCAAAAGTATTAATCCCGAGTTTCATGCATGACTCAATCTCGCGAAGCATAGCGTTTAACCCTAGGCGATAAATACCTGGCATGGACGCTACTTCTATGCTTGCGTTTACATCTTCGAGAAGAAAAAGTGGAAAGATAAAGTCGCTCGTTTTTACGTGAGTTTCTTGTACCAAACTTCTTATGGCTGATGATTTACGATTTCTTCTAGGTCTGATGTCCATGCCTTAATTATTACTTCACAAAGGTAATGCTTAAAGGATAATTAAACAGTTTTCCCTTACCTGCGTCAATGGTCGCCAAGACCACACAAATTAAATTGACAATTGGAATGATCACTAAGAACGGGATACCGATCAACAGGAATATGGCAAAGCCAGCCATAATGGTGTATATCGTCATTGAAATCTGGAAGTTCAAAGAGGCTTTCGCATGCTCAGCAATTACTTCTGACTCATCTTTTTTTGTCAACCAAATAAATAAGGGCACTAAAAAACTTCCGAATACAACGGAGTAACCTAAAAGGGTTCCGATATGTGCACCAAGTACCCAAGGCCTTTCATGACTAGTCATAATTCTTTTTCATTTTTAAATTCTAAAATATCACCTGGTTGGCAGTCTAACGCCTCACAGATCGCTTCAAGCGTACTGAACCTAACAGCCTTCGCTTTGCCCGTCTTCAATATGGAAAGGTTCGCTAGTGTAATTCCTACCAGCTCTGCTAGCTCTTTGCTCTGCATCTTTCGCCTAGCCAACATCACATCTAAATTTACTATGATGGCCATAATCAGATCGTTAGTTCTTGTTCTTCTTTAATTGCAATGCCTTGTTTAAAAACTTCTGCGATAACCAAAATCATCAGTCCAATAAAAAACCAGTTATCTAGAATCTCAGTACCAATATTTATATGAGCACTACTAAGGCGGTTTTCGAATGCAACAGAACCTTCCAATAGACTGTTTAGCACAACATTTCCAACCGTTAGAAATAATTCCATTGTAATCAATATTAGTCCAATTGTTCTTATCCTTTTTGCATTCTGATTTATAAAAGGCGATCCCAGCTTAACAGATTTTACCAAACCTAGCAATTGAGATACTATGATATAAAAAATCGAAACTATAAAAACAGAAACAAAAAAACTGATAATTCTTAACTGACGGCTTCCTTCGATTTTCAGTTTTAGCGTACTGACTGTGAACTTAGCACTACTCAACCAGTCAGCACTACCTGTCAATTCTTCAGACAAAACAGGAATATCAATGTCCATTTGAGTAAACAAATGTGAGTTTAAATCAATAGCCAATTCTGAAAATGCTTGCGGTTTAAAAATAATTACGCAAAGCCCTATACAAACCAAAGCTATCGCACCATACTTGAATAAAGTCAATAGCCATTCAGCTATTTTGAGTATTAAATTTCGTCTAATCATGTCATTCCTTTTTTTAAACTAAGAGACTCTAAAACATCCACCTTCTTCACTAACCTAATTACAAACACGCCTCCCATCGCTATGGCACTGAATAGGCCTAGCGTCAAAAGCAAAGCTCAAACCGACACTGACAATCCGGCATATATTTTCATTCCTGCCATCTTCAATCCGGATCAATTTTCAGAAAGGTAATAATAATTTATTGTTTATCAATACTTATTTACTGTATTTCAAAACTACTAAACCTTTCATATAAGTCGATGTCTAAAACTCAAATCTCAAGACAATGCGACATTTACTCATCACTTTCATGTTAATCCTCTCTTATTCTGCATCTGCTCAGTTTTGGGTGGTCAAGGGAAGTGTTACCGATAGTCTTGAAAACAAACCCATGAAATTTGCTACTGTGTTACTTATCAACATGGCTGATTCCACGGCAAAAGCTTATTCCACAAATGATCAGGGTGGTTTTCGAATGACCGGGGTTTCCAATGGCAGCTATCAAATTGGTATCTCTTATGTAGGCTTTAAAAAATTCAACAGAAACTTCACCATTAAAAACGGTTCATTAGACCTTGGCATCATCGCCCTTGGGATAGACACGAAAAGTATAGATGGAGTGACCGTTGAAGGTTTGGCAGAACGCGTAAAACAAAACGGTGACACCACAGAATTTAATGCAGATGCTTTCAAGGTTAATCCTGATGCGACCGCTCAAGATTTGATTGAGAAGATGCCAGGCATTGTCATACAAAATGGTCAAGTGCAAGCACAAGGAGAAAATGTCGCCAGAGTACTAGTCGATGGAAGAGAGTTCTTTGGCGATGACCCGAATGCAGCGTTGAAAAACCTCCCCGCTGAAATGATAAAGAGCATCCAAGTCTACGATCAAGCAAGTGATCAGGCTGAATTTACAGGATTTCTCGATGGAGAAACCTCCAAAACGATGAACATCATTACCCGTGTAAGCATG
>DLQN01000078.1 GCA_002477595.1 Roseivirga sp. UBA7431 | reverse complement strand
AAACCTAAGTCATTATTGGGATAAGGCAGATGGAAAAACCAAAAAGAAGATTCTTGGTTGCATCTTTACTGAAAAATTCGAAAATTTCGATTTTGAGAGTTGCAACAACATTTTCACTCCAGAAATTAAGTCTATTATGTTGGCCAGCAAGGTTTTACGGAGGAATAAAAATAAAAAGGAGGTCAAAAATGACCTCCTGTCTATGATGGCTCCTCTTCTTGGGCTCGAACCAAGGACCCTCTGATTAACAGTCAGATGCTCTAACCAGCTGAGCTAAGGAGGAATGAATTTTCTAAAACCTCTACACTTTCTTACGATTGATTAAGAGGAATTTGATTCACTCGTTTGCGAATCGGAGTGCAATATTAGTGGTTGGTGGAAAATAAACCAAACGCTTTTGTAGATTTTCACTAAAAATTTAAGTTCACCATATTGAAGTATACCGCAATGTAGATCAACGCGAATACTGATAAGAAGATTAAGCCCGCAATAGCAAGGTTTTTAAGCCATGGTTTAGGCCTATATGCCGCATCAATTTTATTTGACATGATTACCTTATAATTGATGAATGCGATGACTGGGGCAATCACAAAAGATAGTGTAGTCGCAAGATCAACTAAGTCTTTTAAGTTGGAGGAAAGCACTAAAATAAAGATGAAGGAAATGATTGCGACAGTAATCATCATCCAGTTGTAGGTAGTTCGGGCATTGGCATCTTTGAAAAAAAGTAGTCTAACGGTTTCTCCCATAGCTCGTCCAAATCCATCTACCACTGTGATAGTCGTGCTAAACATCGTACTGAAGGCTGCGGTCGCAATGATAAGGTAAGACCACCCACCCAGTGCATCAGTAAAGAGCGTTACCACCTGATCGGCAAAGATCGTAGAGTTGCCTGATAGTTCTACACCCGTTCCGTACATCACATTAGCACCAAGCGTCAAAAAACAGATGGCTAATATTGCCGTTACCCCATACCCAAACTTGAAATCAAAAAGAACCTCGTTCAGCTTAGGTCTGTAACCAGTTTGTTTCATTCGTTCAATCGCCCAGAGACTATTCCACGTGGATAGGTCTACTGCGGTTGGCATCCAGCCCATCAGGGCAATAACGAAAATAAGGCTGTTCCTTTCTGTTAGCTCCTTTGGGATAAATCCTTCGATTGGTGTGGCCCGTCCTTTTGCTACTGCAGCAATAAATGCCACCAGTGTAGAGACTAATAAAACAGTACCTACAATTTTTAACAATGAATCCAGTAGCCCGTATTTACCTACTGCCAGTATAAGTACACAAAACAGTAAGATGCTTCCAGATACAAATGCAGGATCGATAGTGAGGCCTGTTAAATTGTTCAGCATACCGGCAGTTACAAAAGTGACCGCAGCCGTAACAGTGAACATGGACCCGAGGCTCAGGATAAAGTATACCCATAGCACCCATTTCCCTTCGGCTAAGTATCCTTCTAAAAGACTCTTTTTAGTGGCAGCGGCATATCGCGACCCGAATTCAAAGAATGGATATTTGAACACCAAGGCGGCAACAATGAAAAGTACGAGGCCATAGCCGAAATCTGCACCAGCTCGAGTCGATTGCACTAAATGAGAAACTCCAATGCAGGTACTAGCAAATAAAATTCCTGGACCGAATGCTTTGAGTAAATGCTTTCTGGTTAAAGCCATTGAGTATAAAAAGTTTAGCTAAAATAGGGAATCGACAACTGATCTCATATCTAATTTCCTTTAAGAAATGCGCCATTATGTCTTGTTATTATGATTTATTACTTATAATCAAGCCATAATGACATTAAAATCAGCCAAGTTTTGAATTGGTACAGTTTTGAATAATACGTGCAAGAGGTTTATTAAACATAAAATTAGAAATATGAACACAGTAAGAAAAAACTCAGATTGGTTTGTACCGGCTACAATAGACAGATTTGTTGATCGTTTTATGAACGAGTCTTTGGAAGAAAGTAAGTCAGCATTTACACCAAGAGCGGACGTTGCTGAAACAGACAGTGCATTTGAAATTCAAGTGGCTGTGCCAGGGTTGAATAAGAAAGATATTAGTATCGATCTAAAAGATGGTCTTCTGACCATAAGTGGAGAGAGAAAATTCGATAAGGATAATCAAGAAAAGAACTTTTATTCAGTACAAACTCAGTATGGAACCTTTAAAAAGGCTTTTCAGTTACCTGATAGTGTTGTGGAGGATAAGATTGAAGCATCCTATGAGAATGGTATTCTCTGTGTAGTTATACCAAAGGATGAAACCAAAAAATTAGTGTCAAAAATAACCGTGAAGTAGGTTAGTGTTGTTGAGGTTGATTAAGGGGCTGTCAGGAGTGGCAGCCCTATTTTTTTGTTAAATCCGGTTAAATACAAGTCTATTTTCAATAAATTAGAACACCTAGTGTTATTAATGCGTTAGGCTTTTCGTGAGTTCTAACTTGTTGCTATGATTTCAAAGAGACAGTTTTTTTTAGGTGTATTGGCTTCATCCCTCCTGGGTGGGTTGATTGTGTTGTTGGGTATAAGTCTCTTGGGAGTAGGTACATCAGGTGGATCGAGTGATTTCGATCAAACCACTTCTTTGTCAACGTCACTAGCTGAGATTGATGAGTCGCCTAGAAACTATGTTGTTCCCGAGGGGATTAACTTTATCAAGGCTTCTCGCTCTGCCGTACCAGCAGTTGTACACATTACTAATACGTCTGCCCCTTCATCCCGGTCTGGTAGATGGTCGAAATTATTTGGACGAGAAAGAAGAGTTAGGCAATCAACAGGTTCAGGGGTTATCATTTCAATTGACGGTTACATCGTTACAAATTATCATGTTGTAGAAGATGCTGATGAGCTTGAGGTTAGACTAGATGATAATAGAAGGTTGGGTGCCGAATTGATTGGTACAGACCCAGATACCGATTTGGCCCTAATAAAGATTAAAGCGGGTGACCTTCCTTTTGTAGATTTTGGCGACTCTGATCAAGTGGAGATAGGAGAATGGGTGCTAGCTGTTGGTAATCCTTTTGACTTGAATAATACAGTCACAGCTGGAATAGTCAGTGCCAAGGCCAGAAATATCAATTTGATTAGCGGAACACAGAATCGGTATGGAATCGAGTCTTTCATTCAGACGGATGCCGTAGTAAATCGTGGTAACAGTGGAGGTGCATTAGTGAACTTAGATGGTGATCTAATTGGCATCAATACGGCTATTGCAACTACGACAGGAACCTTTAGTGGTTATTCATTCGCTGTTCCTTCCATTCTTGTTAAGAAGGTAATGGATGACCTTCTAGAATTTGGTGAAGTACAACGTGGATTGCTGGGTGTAGAAATCCGTGATGCAGACGGTAGATATACTGATGAGCTTTCGGGTGTGCATATCCAAGGGGTTAATCCAGGAAGCGCTGCTGATAAGGCAGGCTTAAAAAATGATGATGTCATTGTTGGAATTGATGATCGATTAATAAAAACGACAAGTGAATTGCAGGAGTTTGTTGCGAGAAAACGCCCTGGGGATTTAATATCTGTTAAATATAAAAGAGGTGGTGATGTTAAAGAAGCCTCACTGACCCTTAGAAAAAGAGAGGAAGACCTCGTTAGGAATCCAGATGAAATAAAGTTTACGTACAAGATTGAGGGAGCAATTTTTGCTGATCTTACGGATAACCTAAAATACCGACTTAAAGTTGAGGGTGGAGTTCAGTTGATAGAATTAGCCGAAGGAGCTTGGAAAGAAGCTGGGCTTAAAGACGGTTTCGTAATAACTAAGGTAGGTGATCAAGATGTTGAGACCTTAGAAGAATTTCAATCGCTACTTGATACTAAGAAAAGAGATTTCTATGTGATGGGTAAATACCCCGATGGAGAAAAAGAGTATTTTAAGATAGACTGGTAAGCGTAAAGCTAGATAAAACTAACCTCGACCTGTCGGGGTTTTTTTATGTCCAAGCAATTGTACGCTAGGACTTTGCTCCTGAGGCAAAATTCCCGTAACTATGAACTGTAAACAAAAACTACGAGGAAATGGAAATTCAGCAGGATTTTGGCATCACAGATGCACTTCAAAAACTTGGTGTAAAGGCAAGTAATAACGGATCTTCAACAGGTCTGAACTCAATGGGTGGAGGCGAATCTATTTCGTCTTATTCACCAGTTGATGGGCAGTTGATTGGTTCGGTGACAGCTACAACACGTGAAGAGTATGAAGTGATCATAAAAACTTCACAAGGTGTTTTCAAAGAATGGAGAGATACACCAGCGCCTTTACGCGGTGAGATCGTTCGTCAGTTCGGGCAAAAGCTAAGACTATACAAAAATGATTTAGGCAGAATTGTTTCTTACGAAATGGGTAAGTCTTATCAAGAAGGCTTGGGTGAGGTTCAAGAGATGATTGACATCTGTGACTTTGCAGTTGGACTTTCGCGTCAATTACATGGTCTGACAATCAAATCTGAGCGACCGGGTCACCATATGCAAGAGCAATGGCATCCATTGGGTATTGTAGGTATCATTTCTGCATTTAATTTTCCTGTAGCGGTGTGGGCTTGGAATACAGCCTTGGCTTGGATCTGTGGTGATACTTGTGTTTGGAAACCATCTGAAAAAACCCCTTTGTGCGGTGTTGCATGTCAGAATATTATTGCTGAGGTCTTGAAAGAAAATAATCTACCTGAAGGTATTTCATGTATGATAAATGGGGACTACAAAGTAGGCGAGATGATGACTTCAGATCCTCGTGTGCCTCTAGTTTCAGCAACTGGATCTATTCGTATGGGTAAAATTGTTGCTCAGGCTGTTGCTGGACGATTAGGTAAATCTATTCTTGAGTTAGGCGGAAATAATGCCATGATTATTACGCCTGAGGCTGACCTTAAAATAACAGTAATTGGTAGTGTATTTGGTGCCGTTGGTACAGCAGGTCAAAGATGTACTTCTACAAGGAGACTTATTATCCATGAGTCTATCTACGATACAGTCAAAAATGCTTTAACAAGTGCCTACTCACAGTTGAGAATTGGTAATCCTTTAGATGAGAACAACCATGTGGGGCCTCTAATTGATACGGATGCTGCGGCCAACTACATGGCTGCTATTGAGAAAGCGAAGGCTGAAGGCGGAAATGTTTTAATAGAAGGCGGAGTATTAGAAGGTGACGGCTACGAAAGTGGTTGCTACGTGAAGCCTTGTGTTATCGAAGCTAAGAATGAATATCAAATTGTTCAGGATGAGACATTCGCGCCAATTCTATATTTATTAAAATATAGCGGAGATGTGAATGATGCTATCGCAATGCAGAATGGTGTCGTTCAAGGGTTGTCATCAGCGATTATGACTAACAATATCCAAGAAGCGCATCAGTTCCTTTCTGCAGCAGGGTCTGATTGTGGTATTGCCAATGTAAATATTGGTACTTCTGGTGCAGAAATTGGTGGCGCATTCGGTGGAGAGAAAGAAACTGGTGGAGGTAGAGAGTCTGGCTCTGATGCATGGAAAGCATACATGAGAAGACAGACTAATACGTTGAATTATACAACTGAACTTCCTTTAGCACAAGGCATCAAATTCGATTTGTAAAAGGTTTTTAAATATTGAGATTTAGAAAAAGGCGTCATTGGCGCCTTTTTCTTTTAATACGTTTTAGTAAAGTTTCTTGAGGGTAAAACCGAGAATTGGTATCATCTACCTGATACTATTTTTGCCCATGCAGTATTTGCTTTGGGTAAAAGGTTGATTTGATCTTTGTTCCAAGATTCGAGGGTATTTGTAAACCTGAAGTTGTAATACAAGAATAACTTCCCATCAATGATTTTAAATGTCTCAGGGTCTATTTTGACTTTGTCTCCATCAGCCATTGCATAAGCGCAATAGCCTCCGTACTGAGGGGCATATTGTTGTGGTTTCTTAATAAATAGCTGGCGATTCTTAGCTGATTTAAAATAGTATGTCACGCCCTCCAAAGTGTGATTAATGTTCTCTGACCCTTCAACTGCTTTGTTCTCAGTAAAGTAGGCGACAGGGTCATAGCCTTGTAAGGCGAGCCCTTTATTTAGGTTGTAATGCATTAAATCATAGCCAATACTCTGAGCCATTGAAATGTTGCCGCCAGCAAAGCCAAATAGAAGAATTGTAAACAGTATTAAGGTGCTTTTCATACCAAGAGTTTTACAAGTTTAAACCTATCTACGTAATTGATCTTCTTAAGGGTTTGGTAAATAAGTCATTTGCAGACATTTTTCCACCCTTATGCTAATGCTATCACTTAAGATAAAACTACCATAATTCGAGAGAAATGATTGGAGACTCAGTGATTCTAAACACAAGCAATTTGTTTGAGCTAGGCGATTGACTTCCAAAATCTTAGAGGCAATCTGTAATTACTGAACTGAAGCCTGCTACTTTAGAATTTAGTATGATGTTGCTCGGAATCAAATGAGGGTTTTCAGGTTAAAACTTCAGGACAATATCGATTGCTGGAAAGCCTCCTTGGAAGATAAGTAAGTCAAGCGTTAGCTTCTTTGCCATATAGCGTAGGCCTCCCGATACTAAAGCCTCATCCTCAGAAGTAAGGATGTAGTTTTCAGTGATAAATGCTAGGCGGCCCGTCAGCCGAGTCATTCCGCCAATTGTCAATACGCCTGTATTGTTGATTTCTCCATTGGCAAGGGCATATCCCGTTCCAAATGTCACATTGTGTTCCTTGTTTCCATAGGTCAAAAGAGCATTAAGACTGCCTAAGCTTAAGTCACCCAAAAGGTCTCCAACTGAGGTTAAATAAGAAAAAGACAGAGCTCCTTGTAGCTTATTGCTAATGGGAACACCATACTTCAGGTTCGTGAATAGCACAGGAGATCCGCTAAACAGAGAGATGATTTCTGTTCCTGCTAAAACACTAAAACGATCTGTTATGCCATAGCTGATAAGGTTGATGAGTCCATAAATGTTTTGGTAGTAGCCCTCACCTTTGTCTAAAGTGTATGCAGACTGGCCAACAAAGTATCTTGTTGGGTTAGGATTCGGCATTCTTCCTTTTTTATCTAGATAGATGGTCTTTAGAACTTCCGCCTTCTTAAAGGTTAGCAGTCCAAGCGATGTGCTGCTTACCACTATTTCGCGTTCGTTTTCGCTGACTAATTCACCTTTGATTTCAGATTTATCGAGGAGAATAATGATGACCTTATTGCCGATATGCTCGTTCTCCGTTTGGCCATTTACGACTATTGATAAAAATAGGCTTAGACTAAAGAATAGAATTGCTGACCTCATATTGTTTTCTTGATATTTCTTGAATTAAGAGTCGTTGACCACTTTCTGATCAAAAGATAGGCCAAATATCCCTTATTGCAGCTGTCCATTGATAAATCACTTTTCAAGAAGAGGGAAAGAAATAAATTTGATTGTAACTCTATCTAAGTGATTGTAACTAATGGAAATATAGTAGAATAGGTATTTATAGTTAGGCGTGACAAGTAAGTTGTCTGCTAGAGGATCGTCCTACGGACGGTAGAACGACAAAGTGTTGGTGAACACTTATTCTTGACAAAACTAAGTTTATGTTCTGGCGTTGATTATCTTTCGAATAGAGTTATGAGGCACAGATTACCACTTTTTTTGGTAAAAATATTTTATTATGAATATTGGCCCTTTTGGTTGTTTTTTCTCCCATTAGTGCCTTACTGGATCTATTTGTCTATTAAAGCAAAGTCTCTGACTTATTTTACAGCGGCTAATCCAGGTATTATTCATGGTGGAGTTTTTGGGGAATCTAAAATTGATATCCTTGAAAAGATTAAACCAAAGTATCATCCGACAACTTTGTTTTTCAAAGTGTCGGCTACATTGCCTGAAGTGATCAGAGGGGTCCAGCTATCAAGCTTGATTTTTCCAATGATCATAAAGCCTAATGTAGGAGAAAGAGGTGCTGAAGTCGAAAAAATTGAAAGTGAATCAGAGCTTGCACATTATCTTAAGCGAAATGACCAAGATTTCATTATTCAGGAGTTTGTTGATTATGACATCGAATTAGGTGTTTTATATTATAAGCTTCCGATTACTGGATCGAGTGATATTATTTCAATTGTCCAAAAGGAGTTTTTAGGGGTTACCGGTGATGGTGTTTCAACAATACTTGAAATTTTGCATCAAAATGAGCGGGCGATGCTTCAATTGACTACGTTGAAAGAGAAGCATGGTGCTCACTTGAATGATGTATTAGCGAAGGGCGTTTACGAAAATTTACAGCCTATTGGTAATCATTGTTTAGGAACTAAATTTTTGAGTGGTCAACATTTGATCAATGCAGAATTAGTGAGCGTATTTGATGAAATCTCCAATGGAATTGAAGGGTTTAGTTTTGGCCGATTTGATTTAAAGGTGAATTCTTTTGAAGACCTATATGCTGGTAAAAACATCAAGATTATGGAGCTCAATGGAGTGACATCCGAGCCAGGACATATATTTGATCCTAAGTTCAACTTATTCAGAGCTTATAAGGATACAATGATCAGTATGAACGCATCGTGTTTAGTGAGCATTGAGAATATGAAAAATGGAGCGGTGGTGACACCATTGTGGACAATGGTTAGACTCTTAAGAAGTCATTTTTCAGTGAAAGCGGAAGAACAAAACTTAGGAGGTCGTGTTAAAACCGTGTGGGCCAAATGATTTGGTCCATCATTGAAGCTTTAATTATTGCCACGGCAATTAGTTTTGCAGGTTCGGTGCAATTAGGCCCTGTGAACTTCGGAACTATTCACACAGCCCTTCACAAGAATAAGAAAGCAGCCATCATCTTTGGATTTGGTGGTAGTTTGCCCGAGTTATTGTATTGCGGACTTGCCATAGGCAGCTCCAATTTTATAGCGCAATACGAAGGCTTTGAAAACTACCTTAAGTATTTGACAACTGGTGTTCTATTCCTTTTCGGCATATACCTGATCCTCCAGAAAGCTGCTTCAGAGCATAAATATAAATCACAGAAGAAAGGAAATGAGCTTTGGCTTGGTGCAACCTTTGGTTTGCTAAACCCACAACTCTATCCCTTTTGGCTTTTTATTATTACCTATCTCAGAACTAACTCTATTCTGGAAAACGATATGTGGCCTGTACAGGTCGCTTTTGTAGTAGGATCAGTTTTAGGTGCATTTCTGCTTCAGTTACTGGTTGCAGAGTTCACCACCCGAAAGAGGGAGTTCATCTATTTGAGATTAACGAAAAACTATAATAAGGTGCTGGGAGTGGTTATTATCACGATCGCCATTTTTCAACTCTTCATAAATTCATGATTCATGTTCGATTTTTAGATTCATAAGAATGAAAAGAGACAAATCATTTATTTCATGCAACCACTAGATGGTGTTTGATGTCTATAGCATAGATATTAAAAGGTCATGGATATGAAAAACATTTTTAAAACTCAAATCACAATCATTTTACTTTTCGTTGGTTCAATCGCTTTTGCTCAGAATAGTGAAACTAGGGATCTCGATAAATTCTCGGAATTAAAGGTATCCGAGGGCATTGAGGTTGTGGCCAAAAAGGGAAACGAGAATAGCGTAGAAATTGCCGTTTCTAGGACAGACATAGATAGAATTGTTACCGAAGTAAGAGGTGATAGGTTAAGCATTTATGTGAAAAGGAACTCTTGGTCAAGCAGAAATCAGAGTGGTAAGATTAGGGTAACCTTGATATATACTGAAGAGATTAATGAGATTATAGCAAATACAAGTGCTGAGGTAATTTTTGAAGATATGATTAAGACCAGAAGCCTATCTATAACCACCAGCACATCTGGTGCGGTTGAGGCTAAAGTTCAAGTCGAGAGGTTAGATTTAAGTGCTACCACTTCGGGTAGAATTGAAATGACAGGTAATGCAGAGGAGGTAGAAGCGACAGCGTCTACGGGTGGAACCATCTACGCTTACGATGTGGAGGCAATGGAAGTGTATGCCAAAGCTAATACTGGAGCAGACGTGCGTGTAAATGCACAAGATAGATTAAAGGCGACCGCCAATACCGGAGGCACTGTCAGCTATAGAGGGAAACCCAAAACAGATGTTCGCTCAAGCACTGGAGGAAGTGTGAGAAGCGCGCGATAATTAGCTTATTTCACCAATGAGCAATTTTGAAATAATCTTAGCTTTGAGTTATAAGCTTCGATTATGAAAACAAGAATTATAATTGGAGCCCTCTTAGGGCTCTTTCTTTTTAGCACCTCGATAAAGGCTCAAGTTGATAAGCAGGCAATTAAAGACGCTATCATGACCATGTTCGATGGTATGCGAGCTGGAGATAGTGCAATGGTCCACTCTGTGTTTAGCGACCAGGTAGTATTTCAGCGTGTTCAAGAAAATTCTCAGGGGATAGCTAGAGTAGTCAGTAGTGACTTTTCGAGCTTTCTAAAGTCAATTGGCACGCCTCATGATCAGGTCTGGGATGAAAGAATTGAATTTGGAACTATAGAGTTTGACGGAAAAATGGCCTCTGTGTGGACTCCGTTTAAGTTTTATCGCGGAGATCAGTTTTCACACTGTGGCGTAAATGTGTTTAAGCTCTATAAGTCCGAAGAGGGGTGGAAAATATTCCACCTTGTTGATACGAGCCGGAATGAGAATTGCGTTGGAGGATAAAAAAACGCCCCGTAAGGGGCGTTCTTACTTACCTTTTACGGTAATGGCTCTCTATAATATCTCTCACTGAAACGCGCTGGTGATTGAAATTGTGGGAACCTTGTGAACTGGTAAAGCCGCTCGAATGCGTTTTAACCTTGTCTGTACTAGACTCATTCGTTTGGCGACTCTTTTTTAATTCCTCCATTAGTTTACTCCGCTTAAATTCTAACAACAAAAATTTGTAAGTAGGCTTTAATTATCCTTCCAGAAAACAAAATTATGCAATCGATTGCATAATCCAAGCCTAATAAACAAAAAATCAAAAATTTTATTTCTTTGAATGATTGAATTGAGCCTTAGATAATTATAGTACCACCTAGCGGTTCTTTACCCTACTTTGAAACATTGTCAAGTTTAATTGGTCACCGACTTTACGGAGGTGACTAAAATACTTCGACAAGCTCAGTATAGAAAAGAGTGATGGTAANNTGTTGTCACCAACAAGTTGAGCATAGAGTGAGCAAGCGTGCTCACTGAGCTTAGTGCACCTATGCTTTCAATATTGGAGAGGCCCACCCTTGTCTGCCGATAGGCAGGTGCGCAGGAATGGGCAAACGGTATGGTTTCTGAACTCCTTCTTTTTTTACACTGACTTTACGGAGGTGACTAAGATACTTCGACAAGCTCAGTATGGAAAAGAGTGATGGTAAAGCCCCAATCACATCACTTAGTCATTTCGACCTTAGGAGAAATCTTAACCGTTTAGAAAGTAGAGCGTGGTTTTTAGAATTAGGAGATTCCCGCCTTCGCGGGAATGACGGTATGGGAAGTAGTAAGGTTCCAAACTGAATCAGGCGATTCCGAAACGAGTTCTGAATGACGGATAGTTAATTAGTTTCATCACGATAGAGTCTTCTCTAAGAGACTCTGATGGAGTTTTGATCACAATTCAGTGAGCCGTCCGACCGCTGAAAGTGCTCATACAGCTTGTCTTAACGTGCTTTGGCAAACTCATCATTGAATTAGGATTGAACCAACTTGTGGCGTTAGCCCTCCGAAGGACATAAAAAAAAGCCCAGCGTTAGCTGAGCTCTTTTAATCGTAGTCCGTAGGAGGATTGAGCGTTAAGAATCTTTCCTGTGGAAAGATTTAGCGAGAGGCCGGCCAGCAGGGTTAGCCCCCGAAGGGCATAAAAAAAGCCCAGCGTTAGCTGAGCTCTTTTAATCGTAGTCCGTAGGGGACTATAAACCCCTTTATTCTATTTTTCTTTATTTACCTCTCTAACACTATAAATATATCCATAATCTATTATAAAAGACATTTCACAAGAAAATACGGTAAAATATGAGTTGATATAATTAACACAAAGTGTCCCCCATAGTGTCCCCCGATCTCAATTGTTTACTATATTGCTTCAAAAAGTAAAGGTGAGTAAATTCAATTTTTATTTGAGAGACAATAACGCTATTGCCGAGACACCTATTCAGTTATTCATCTCTTACAACAACACTAGGATAAAGTATCCTACCTCAAAAAGAATAAACCCTAAATACTGGAACAAAGTAAATCAGAGTGCAAGGAGCATTAAAGAGTTTCCACAGGCAAAGCTTCTAAACGCAACACTAAGGTCGATCCATGAAACTGCAGAATCTGTTCTTCTGAAACTTGAACTTGAGCTAGAAAGGCCGCCCACAAAAGTAGAACTCATTAATGGATTGAATAGAGCTCTCAAATTTAATGTAAAGGAGACCCCATGTGTTGTAAAGAGGGGATTTATAGAATCAATTAATTACCTGTCTGAAANNTCTACATTTTTAGGGAAGTCTACATTTATGGGGAAGCTTACAGCTTGAACTTTTAGTAAGTGTATAACCCCATTCGAAGATCAGAATAATCGTTTCGCCGAATTAAAGCGTCATTTTGATAGATTATTGATTCGATTATTTGGTCAAAGTTCAAGTTGTCTGTGTCTATTTTTGGAAAATTGACTATAATTTCATTTCTCCATTTTTCATTAAAGATTAAAATTTCACTCTTTAACCTGTCGATTGTGTACTCTGAAATGGAATATTTAATTCTCAATTCTGGGAATAAAAACCAGTAAAATAAGGGTGGAACACTCCCAGAGATGAAACCCATTCCACCGAACATTGTGTCACACTTATTGAATAATAAGTCAATACTGAAGTTACTAGAAATCATTTGCTTAATAATATCTTCATTAGTCATGCCATAGAATTCAATTAACCAAAACTCGGATTGCAGACCATTTCTGTTAAATTTCCCTATTCTGATACATTTATCACCGTTTACTTCAATTTTTAAGGAAACTACACAGCGAAAGGAGGGACCGTTTAATAAAGGGTAAAATGAGCCAAATTGCGATTCGAGATAATTGATTGCGTCCGAATGAATATAGACCTTAGGAAACTTAAAATCTAATTCTGGTATAATTAATCCATTACCAAATAAAATATCGCTCAAATCATTTCCAGAACTTGGGTAGTATAATGTACAACAACTACCCAAATCATTTAATTCCTTAATTACAGAATCAATTTGATCTGAACAATCGTATTTTACCGCATTTAAAATATTCTTAAGAAATTTGCCTGTCATTTCAATTAACTTTTGATTTTAATCTTTATAGAATTTATGTGAAAAGGATAAAGCATTTTCCGAAAACTCACTCATAAATTCTTCATAATGTAAAACCCACGAAAGATTATCTTTTAAAACTAGTTATACAAACCGGTTCTAATTCATCAAGAAGTACTGATGTGAATTCTTTATCATTCAATGA
>DLQN01000043.1 GCA_002477595.1 Roseivirga sp. UBA7431 | reverse complement strand
CTAGGCTGGGTAGCGGTGTTACTAGGCAGTTTGTTGATGATGTATTTAGACTGGCAGTTCATTGATCCACTGCTATCAGTAATGATCGGCATATTTATCATTTACAATGTGATCAAGAACCTAAAAGAGAGTTTCTCCATTATTCTCCAGACCACTCCAAAGGACGTAGATATTCCAGCCATTCAAAAGGGACTTAAGTCTTTACCTGAAGTTATCGATGTGCATGATTGCCATGCTTGGTCAATGGATGGTGCTTACCATGTGTTGTCAGCACATGTCGTATTAGATAAAGTATATTCTCTGAGAGAAATAGCAGATATTAAGTCAAGGGCCAAATTGTTACTCGATGATCTCAATATCAAGCATTCTACCTTGGAATTCGAAGAGGACGGAGAAGACTGCGAGGGGTGTTAGTAATCTTTTTACTCGTTATAGGGCATAAAAAAACCCTGGCCGCCCGGCCAGGGTTTCTACGTTAGTAGTAATCAACCCCGATATTACTAACTACCACAGGCTTCGCAGCCGTCAGGATCATCTAAAGAGCAAGCCATATCTGAAGCTTTTTGTTCCAACTCTGCTGCAGTAGGTGCTGGCATACTTGCTGCTGCTTTGTCTACTGTGAATTGGATAGCGCTAGTGGCTGCTTTTGATCTTAAGTAATACATACCTGTCTTCAAGCCGCTCTTCCAAGCATAGAAATGCATAGAAGTCAACTTACCAAAGTTTGGATCCTGAATATGGATGTTCAAGCTCTGAGACTGACAAATGTATGCTCCTCTATCCGCTGACAATTCAATGACTGCTTTCTGAGAAATTTCCCATACTGTTTTGTACAAGTCTTTGATGTCTTGAGGAATGTCTGGAATATTTTGAACTGATCCCTGTGCAGCGATCAATTTGTTCTTCATATCCGCACTCCACAAGCCTAGCTTGATCAAGTCTTTCATCAAGTGTTGGTTCACAATTACGAACTCACCTGACAAGGTTCTTCTCGTGTAAATGTTTGAGGTATATGGCTCAAAGCATTCGTTGTTTCCTAAGATTTGAGAAGTAGAAGCCGTAGGCATAGGAGCAACGAGTAATGAGTTTCTCACACCGTGCTTCTTCACTTCTTTCTTCAAGCTATCCCAATCCCAAAGTCCTGAATCTGGAGTCACTCCCCACATATCGTATTGGAAGATGCCTTTTGAAACCGGAGAACCTTTGAACGTTTCATAAGGGCCGTCAGCTATTGCTTCGTCTTTAGAAGCAGTCATTGCAGCAAAGTAGATTGTTTCAAAGATGTCTTTGTTCAGTTTCTTCGCTTCTGGTGATTCGAAAGGCATTCTCATTAAGATGAATGCATCAGCAAGTCCCTGCACACCCAAACCAATCGGTCTGTGTCGCATATTCGAATTTTTCGCTTCAGGTACTGGGTAGTAGTTCACGTCAATTACCCTATTCAGGTTCTTAGTGGCTACATAAGTAACATCATATAACTTTTGGAAGTCATAAGTGCCAGTTTCTTGATCCACATACATTGGTAATGCAAGTGACGCAAGGTTACAAACGGCTACTTCATCTGGTGCAGTGTACTCGATAATTTCAGTACAAAGGTTAGACGACTTAATCGTTCCTAAATTCTTCTGGTTTGATTTTTTGTTGGCAGCATCCTTATACAACATATAAGGCGTACCAGTTTCGATTTGAGACTCTAATACTTCGAACCAAAGATCTTGTGCTTTTACAGTCTTGCGACCTTTACCTTCTCTTTCGTACTTCTCGTATAATTTCTCGAAGTCATCACCATAAACATCAGATAAACCTGGGCACTCGTTAGGGCAAAGTAATGTCCAATCTTCATTGGCTTCTACTCTCTTCATGAATAGATCTGGAATCCAAAGGGCGTAGAACAAGTCTCTTGCTCTTTGCTCTTCTTTACCGTGGTTCTTTTTCAAATCAAGAAAGTCGAAGATGTCTGCATGCCAAGGTTCAAGGTACATGGCGAAAGAACCTTTACGTTTCCCTCCACCTTGATCTACATAACGTGCTGTCATGTCAAAGTTTCTAAGCATCGGAACGATACCGTTAGATACTCCACCAGTTCCTTTGATGTACGATCCTTTTGCTCTCACATTATGAATGCTAAGACCAATACCTCCGGCAGACTGAGATATTCTTGCGCATTGCTTCAAAGTATCATAGATACCGTCAATACTGTCATCCTTCATTGTCAACAGGAAGCATGAAGAAAGCTGAGGCTTAGGTGTTCCTGCATTAAATAGAGTAGGAGTAGCGTGTGTAAACCACTTTTCAGAAAGGAGGTGATACGTCTCTATTACGTTTTCGAGGTTTTCACCGTGAATACCTACAGCAACTCTCATGAGCAGGTGCTGAGGACGTTCAACGATGTTGCCGTCTAATTTCATTAAGTACGAACGCTCTAGGGTTTTAAAACCGAAGTAATCATAACTGAAGTCACGATCGTAAATGATTGTTGAGTCAAGTACAGCTGCATTTTTCTTAACGATACCATAAGTTTCTTTTGAAACCAGCGGAGCGTTCTGACCAGTCTTAGGATCTACGTATGTGTAGAGCCTCTTCATGGTATTGGAGAAAGACTTGCTTGTGGTCTTGTGCAGATTAGAAATTGCAATTCTTGCGGCTAGCTTAGCATAATCTGGATGCCTTACCGTCATTGTTGCTGCAATCTCTGCTGCTAGATTATCTAACTCTGGTGTGCTCACACCATCGAATAAGCCTTCAATTACTTTTTTTGCTACATCGATTGGCTCGACAAAGTTGGGGTCTAAGCCATAGGAGAGCTTTTCGACACGGGCGGTGATTTTGTCGAATTTGACCGACTCTCGTCTGCCATCTCTTTTAACTACTAACATTATTTATTGGGGTTTTGGGGTATTAAAAAAAATTCTTTAGAAGTCTGAATCAAAAGATAATGCTCGTGAATCCGAGGTATCGTCTTTGTCCTTCATAACTCCTGCTTTCTGATAATCACCAACTCTTTTTTCAAAGAAGTTAGTTTTTCCCTGAAGTGAAATCATTTCCATGAAATCAAACGGGTTAGTCGAGTTGTAAACTTTATCACAGTTTAGCTCCACTAATAGTCTGTCTGTAACGAACTCAAGGTACTGAGACATCAAATCTGAATTCATACCAATCAATCGAACTGGAAGAGATTCGGTAATGAACTCTCTTTCGATCTCCAAGGCATCCATGATGATCTCTTTGATTCTTTCTTTAGGTACTTGGTTGATCAAATGCTCGTTGTGCAGATGAACCGCAAAATCACAGTGAAGTCCTTCGTCTCTAGAAATTAACTCATTAGAGAAAGTAAGACCTGGCATCAAACCTCTTTTCTTCAACCAGAAGATTGAGCAGAAGCTACCTGAGAAGAATATACCTTCTACAGCTGCAAATGCTATCAGTCTTTCAGCAAAAGATGGAGAGTCAATCCACTTCAATGCCCAGTCAGCTTTTTTCTTAATGGCATCGAAAGTTTCGATCGCATTAAAAAGCTCTGTGGCTTCTTGAGGGTTTTTGATCAGTGTATCTATTAATAGTGAATAAGTTTCCGAATGGATGTTTTCCATCATGATTTGAAAACCGTAGAAGAATTTTGCTTCTGTATACTGTACTTCGTTTACAAAGTTTTCGGCAAGATTTTCATTGACAATACCGTCTGATGCGGCAAAGAAAGCTAAGACGTGCTTTACAAAGTATCTTTCGTCTTCTGTGAGTTTGTCATTCCAATCTGAGAGGTCTTGGTGAAGATCTATCTCTTCGGCAGTCCAGATGCTAGCTTCGGCTTTCTTATAATATTGCCAAATATCATCGTGTTCGATTGGGAATAGAACGAATCTGTTCTTGTTTTCTTTCAGTAAAGGCTCCTGCACTGCTGTTGTCAGCTCACTCATGTTGATCTTTAGTTATTGGGGTCGAAATAATACAAGTCACGCGGAAAGAGTTAAACTCCTTCCTATAAACACACATAATCAAAGGCGAACCTTTGAGGAAATCTCTAAATTTTTTAAGAGTTTCTAGTTAAAGCCTTGATTCTCTACGAATAAGACTTCGGCCAGAAGATAGGTTGTTTATTGGGATCGTAACCTTCAACAAATATTACGAAAACTGGGTGAAAAGTCAACGCTAAAACTTTAGTTATTCAAGTTGTGTAATCGAGTAATAAAAGCGTCTTAACTATCTGTTATATAGAGGTCTGTAGGAGATCCCTTACATTAAAACTTATTCGAATTTTTGTCGTTTGAAGGCATAAAAAAAAGTGAAAATTTAATATTGAATTTTCTCTTGCTTTTATGATCGAGGTTTGGTTTGTTTTTTTCCAGCATTCGGTTACCTTTGCATTCCGTTTTTGAAAAACATTCAAATGTACGCAATAGTAAACATAGCAGGTAAGCAGTTCAAGGTAACGCAAGACCAATTCGTATATGCTCCATTGATGGAGGGCGAAGAAGGCGCTTCCGTAGAGTTCAGTAACGTTTTGTTACTCGACAACGAAGGTAAGGTAGAGGTAGGTGCCCCATTAGTTAAGGGTGCTAAAGTGTCTGGTAAAATCATCGGACATGTGAAGGGCGACAAAGTGATCGTCTTTAAGAAGAAGAGAAGAAAAGGCTACAAAGTGAGAAATGGCCATCGCCAGCAATTCACTAAAGTTTTAATCGAGAAAATTTCTAAATAAGAAAGAACCATGGCGCATAAGAAAGGAGCAGGTAGTTCGAATAACGGTCGTGAATCAGAATCGAAACGACTAGGTGTAAAAATTTATGGTGGTCAGGCTGCAATTGCAGGTAACATCATAGTTAGACAAAGAGGAACAAAACACCATCCAGGATCCAATGTTGGAATGGGCAAAGATCACACTTTGTTCGCTTTAACACATGGTGTAGTTCAGTTCAAAAAAGGTAGACAAGACAGATCTTTTGTTTCTGTTGTTCCTTTCGAAACACAAGAAATAGCTGAGGCTTAAGCCTCAAGTATAGATATATTGGAAACCCTGGCGGAAACGTCAGGGTTTTTTGGTTTGTATTGAGGCAATGCTTCTCTATTGCGTCAATTTTAGTAGTCTCCGAAATTTATTTCAGTAATAACTCCATTTACGGCAGCAAAAGCTAAGTAGCTTGTTTAGTTCTTGGTGTTTATGAACATTCCGTAAGAATCTTTGGCAGCATAGCTCAAAGGATATAAACTTTGTAAGGTGTTTAAGTTCATTCCAATGCTTATGTTATTGGAAGTAATGGAGTGGGTGTTTTTTGTGATATCAATCGATTGAACGTGATTACTTATGACATAAGCTACTAATCCATCATAGACATACTTGTTACCTCCAGTTTCTTCTATTTCATTAAGGTAAGGTTCAATATTAAGAGGTTGACCAAATGCAGTTATAAGAACACTTTTGTCTTGTCTATATATATGATGGCCATTAATTTTCAAGTTTATCTTGTCAACAACTTCGACTGTTTGACTGAATGAAAGGAATGAAAAAAGTGACGTTTGAAAAACCAATAGCAATGTAACTCTCATGGTTTTAAGGAGGTTTTTAAAAAAGCGTGTTTACAAACTGCTCAAAAATCGATGGTTTTAAAATCAGAATAAAAAGCACGCCATAAAGCGCTCCATATAAATGTGCATCATGATTAATATTATCTGCCCCACGCTTGCCCATGACTATTGAGTAAACGATAAAGAGTGCACCTAGTGCATAGCCTGGCAGACAGAGTATCGCATATAGGCAAAGGTCTTGGAGTGGATCGAAAAGTATGAAGGCCATTACAAGGGCCGAAACACCGCCTGATGCACCCAGCGAGTTATAGTTTTGGTGGTCTTTGTGCTTGAGTAAAGTTGGAATGTTAGCGACAATGACTGCTGTAAGAAATAGTAGGAGATAAAGGAAAGCACCGGAATTGCCAAAATAGACCATGAAGATTTTTTCAATGGCTCCTCCGAAAAAGTAAAGTGTGAATAAATTTAGGAATAGGTGCATCCCATTATTATGCACAAAGCCAGAGGTGATTAATCGGCTGAATTGCTTTTCGTGAAAGGTGGCATAAGGATTAAGCATGAGCTTGCGGTGTACCTCCGGACGCTGCCACGCATAGTAGGTTATAAGCCCAATTGCCACCATTAACCCATAAGTGATTTCCATTTACTTGTCTCTGTTAATTAAGTAATCAGTAAACTCAATTAACGGCTTTTTCTTTTCTTCTGCTACTTTGATTTCTCCAAGCGCGTCAAAACCCTTTTGGAAATACTCATTCATTTTCTCCATAGTTAGCTCATGGATGCCTATTTCATTATAGATATGCTTGACGGCTTCAACTTTTTCTTCAGCGTCAAAATCCTTCTTTTCAATCCAATCATTCAGTTGCTTGGACTGTTCTGAGTTAGCGAGCTCCAAAGCTTTGAGGAGTAAGAAAGTTTTTTTGTTCGAGATGATATCTCCGCCTACCTGCTTCCCGAATTTAGCTTGATCGGCATAAACGTCTAACAGGTCGTCTTTCAGCTGAAAGCCGATTCCTAAATCCACACCAAACTCGTAGAGCGCGTTGGCTTCATCGTCAGTTGCATTGGCTAACAGGGCGCCTAGTTTTAGACTGTAGCCTAATAGCACCGCAGTTTTTAACCTGATCATATTAACGTAT
>DLQN01000098.1 GCA_002477595.1 Roseivirga sp. UBA7431 | reverse complement strand
TGATAATGACGCTGAGGCCGAAACTTTAGCGCCAGCGGATCAAAACCTCAAAGTAATGCTTGATAAAAAGAGCAGAGGAGGCAAGCAGGTGACCCTTGTAGAAGGCTTCATCGGTACGGAAGACGACTTGAAGGATTTGGGTAAGACGCTAAAATCGAAATGTGGTGTGGGTGGTTCTGCTAAGGATGGCGAAATACTAATTCAAGGTGATCACAGAGATAAAGTATTACAGATTTTGCAGAAAGAGGGCTATCGCGCTAAAAGAGTTGGAGGCTAATTGAGATTACTAAAGACTATACTTTTCACCTCTATAATCGCGGCATTTTGTGCCTCATGCTCGGATACTAAAATTATCAGCACCGAAGGATTCCTAGAGATCAATGGCTCAGAGATCTATTACAAGACCATGGGAGAAGGCGATCCGCTAATTATTGTCCATGGAGGTCCAGTGCTCGATCATTCTTATCTTTTACCACATCTAGCTGCATTGGCAGAAGACTATCAGCTTATTTTTTACGATCAACGTGCTACCGGTCGGTCGTCTATCGAGGTAGCTCCAGCAACCATGTCTTTGGATGGGTTTGTAGAGGATATTGAAGTCCTAAGGCAGCAACTCGATTTGGGTAAGATTAACCTTTTAGGCCATTCATGGGGCGGACTAATAGCAATGAAGTATGCCCTAAAGCATGATGACAACTTGAATCATTTGATACTCTCCAACGCAATGGCACCAAGTACCATTGATTGGCAAGAGGAAAGTAAAGCTGTAGCCCAAAAAATTACAAAAGAAGATCAGAATAAGCGGAATAACCTCACGAGTAGTGGTCTACTCAGAACTGAAGATCCTTCCGCAGCGATTGAAGAAATGATGATGCTTTCTTATCGCGCACATATGTTCGATAAGGCCAATATGGACAAACTAAAACTCTTTATACCTAAAGACTTTATGCTCAGAAGTCAGCTGTATAGTAGTCTAAATCCAGATTTAGAATCTTATGATTTATATGCTGAATTGATTAATGTTAAAACACCAACCTTAATCATTTTTGGTGAAATAGAACCTGCAGTTTCTTTACACGCGAAGCGTATGGCAGCGTCTTTTCCCGATGCTGAACTGTATGTGGTGAGCGCTTCGGGACATTTTCCATTTATAGAGGCGAACAAAGATTATATTCAACACATCAAGTCTTTCATCGGGCAGTAAGTGACGCTATTTGAGGTTCAATTTCTCTTTATAAACCGCTAACAGAATTTTAATGTGTTGAAGCCGTAAGGCGATCTATATTTAGATCACTTCAAAACCTTCAGTCATGAAATTCAAGCAGATTTTCCAATCCTTCTTATTACTACTGTTAACCTCGGCACTTGCTGTTGGCCAAACTGACCTTTCCGTTTTCGAGGGGATGAAACCTAGGTCTATCGGACCAGCGGGTATGTCGGGTCGTGTTACCTCAATTGATGTCGTTCGGCATAACCGAAATATCATTTATGCAGGGACAGCTTCAGGTGGATTATGGAAGTCTGTGAGTGGTGGTGTCAGCTGGGAGCCTCTTTTTGATAAAGAAGAGGTGGCTTCCATCGGTGTTGTAACCATCGATCCGTCAAACGCCAGCACGATTTGGGTAGGCACTGGGGAAGGTAACCCGAGAAACTCTTTGAATGGCGGCTATGGAGTTTACCGCAGCCGAGATGCCGGCCAGACCTGGCAGCATATGGGCTTGAAAGAAACTAAGAATATTCACCGCCTTATCGTCCATCCAGATGACCCAAATACGGTTTGGGTAGGGGCGATTGGTTCGCCATGGGCGGATCATGAAGAAAGAGGAGTTTTTAAAACTACTGATGGAGGTATGACTTGGGGAAAAGTACTTTACGATGGTCCAGGCGTAGGAATATCAGACTTAGTAATTGATCCGGAGAACCCGAATAAGTTAATAGCAGGGATGTGGGAGCATAGACGTGAACCATGGTTCTTTAATTCTGGAGGGCCAGCTTCTGGTATTTATATTTCTCACGATGGGGGAGAGACTTGGGACAGGAAGACTTCGGAGCATGGCCTGCCGAAAGGAGATATGGGTAGAATCGGTCTGGCGATAGCTCCTTCAATGCCAGATCGTATATATGCTTATGTAGAAGCCAAAGAAAATGCACTGTATCGCTCTGATGACGGAGGAGTTGAATGGTATCGAATTTCGAATAAAGGAGATCGAGGACTAGGTGCTCGTCCGTTCTACTATGCTGATATCTATGTGGATTCGAAAAACGAGAACAGAGTCTATTCAATTCATACACAAGCCAATGTAAGCGAAGACGGAGGCAAGAGCTTTGGGAGTTTTGTTAACTCTAGATACGTGCACGTGGATAATCACGCACTTTATATCCACCCTGACGATCCAAGCTTTATGGTTTTAGGAAATGATGGCGGAATGGTTGTGACAAGAGATCGTGGAGGTAGCTGGCACTTTATGGAAAACCTACCAATTGGTCAGTTTTACCATGTGAGCTATGACATGGAAACGCCATACAATGTAATGGGCGGTATGCAAGACAATGGCGCATGGTTAGGCCCAAGTCAATTGCTCAAGCAAGGTGGTATTAGAAATGGTTTCTGGGAAAGAATTGTGGGAGGAGATGGCTTCGATGTAGTGCCCGACCCTTTAGACACACGCTATGGCTACTCATTGAGTCAAGGAGCAAACATCCAGCGTTACGATAGAGAGACAGGTGAAATGATAGGCATACGGCCAGAGCACCCTGATGGAGAGACCATTCGATGGAATTGGAATGCAGGAGTGAATATCGATCCATTTGATAAGAAAACGGTTTACTTAGGCGGTCAATATTTATTCAAATCTCCCGATCATGGGGATTCATGGGAGATTATCTCTCCTGATTTGACAACCAACGATCCAGAGAAACAAAGACAGTCTGAAACAGGCGGGAAACTCAATTTAGACAACTCTGGTGCAGAAATGCATACAACCATTACGGTGGTAGAACCAAGTACACTATCCCAAGGAATGATTTGGGTAGGTACGGATGACGGCAATGTGCAACTCACTAGAGATGGGGGGCAGAATTGGGCCAATAGTGCGGGTAAATTCCCGGGACTTCCAGACAACAGTTGGGTGCAACAAATCAGAGCAAGTACTTATGAAGAAGGTTCGGCTTTCGTGGTCTTCGATGAGCACAGAAGAGATGATTGGAGTCCTTATGTCTATCAGACAAAGAATTTTGGTAAGTCATGGAAACGCATTGTCAACGATGGCGATGTCTTCGGTTTTGCTATGACAATTGTTCAAGATCCGATTGAGCCTGACTTGATGTTCTTAGGCACAGAAAGCGGTTTATATGTGACCATGGACGGCAGTAAAACGTGGTCCAAATGGACCAATGGGTTCCCAACCGTACCAACAATGGACTTACAGATTCATCCGCGTGAGCACGATTTGATTATCGGCACCTTCGGTAGAGCATTATGGATCTTAGATGATATTCGTCCGCTGAGAGAAGCCACTCAATTAGGCATGAAAAAGCTTAAAGAGAAAACCATTTACGCCTTCTCAATTCCAGACGCTACCAATGCCATTATCGGCCCGTACTGGGGATATAGAAGTACAGGTAATGGACTTTTCATGGCAGAAAACAAGCCTTTCAATGCCGCGATAAGCTTTTATGCAAAGGATGAAGGGAAAGTAAAAATGGAAGTGGCCGATGCCTCTGGTAAAGTAGTTAGAACAAGAACTTATAATGCCGAGGAAGGCGTAAATCGCGTGTATTGGGGATTTGAAGCCGATGGCATCAGACAGCCAGGGTCACGTAAACCAACCGATGCAGATGCAGCGAAGCCAAGTGGCTATGATGTCTTGCCTGATACTTATCAAGTCAAGCTCAGCATGAAAGAAGAGACTTCAACCCAATCAATCAATGTATTGAGAGATATGCGGACAGGTTGGGATCAAGCTAAGGTAGAGGATAAACAAGGCTTTATCGCGCAGTATTATGCGCTTGTGACAACAGTTACAAACGTGGTTGATCGTATAGACGAAGCCAATGGCATTGCTGATAAAGTATTAGCGATTGACAAAGATAATAAGGAGTTAAAAGAGAAGGTCACAGCCATCAAGAAGGAATTGAAGGCACTTCGTGAGTTGGTTATTGCACCAAGGGTAGCACAAGGCTTATCTAGGAATTCGGATGCGATTTCAAGTCAATTGGGGAATATTCGTAGTAAGATGCAGAGTAGTTACAGACCTGTAACACAAACTCAGCGATTGGCTTATGACAATGCGAAGAAGAATGTTGATCCAGTAGTAGACAAGATCAACGAGTTCTTTGCCAATGATTGGAGTGCCTTTAAAACTTTTGTGGAAGGCTTGAATTTGGAGTTGGTGAAGGGATTTTAGTTTTTACCATCAGGTCTTCTCTAGCGCGCACCTGTCTGCCGACAGGCAGGCTTGCAGTGCGTGCTGGTCTTTATTGCATGCTCGATATCTTTAAGATTGGTCCGCACTGCAAGTGCGAACCAGACGGAGTGGAAGGTTTTATTTCTCCAGTGTGGTTTCAGTTGTATAATTCTTTTCCTGATTGACCTTTTCAGACTGGCTCTGAAGAAAGAAACCTAAAAGAAGTAATGCGATGAGTAATAATGACTTTTTCATAACCTTTTATTTGACCGATTGATAGATCAAAGATTCTGAGATGTCATGAATTGTATGCCCAGACTTATGTAAACCACCAGAATTTCTCGGTAAACGACATATTTATTCCGTAGAATTTTTCTTACCCCCTTTTAAATTGAAAGTATTAGGATCCTGAAACAAGTTCAGGGTGACAAATAAAAAAAGTCCGACCACTTAAAAAGCAGTCGGACTTTTTCTCAAATGCAATCAGCTCAAACCAAGTTCTCTTTAAAGAAGCGTATCGTTCTCGACCAAGCTAGCGTAGCCGCTTCTTCATCATAACGAGGTGTTGTATTGTTATGAAAACCGTGATTGGCACCTTCATAAACAAAGGCTTCATGTTTGATCTTATTGGCTTTCAAGACAGCTTCGTAAGCTGGCCATCCAGCATTCACTCTCGTATCCAATCCACCATACTGGAGCATTAAAGGAGATTTAACCTTAGCTGCATCTTCTGCACTAGGCTGTCCACCATAGAAAGGCACTGAAGCCGATAAGTTTGGAACTCGCACTGCCATCATGTTGGCAATCCAGCCACCAAAGCAGAATCCAACGACTCCAATTTTACCATTACAGTCTGGGTGGTTGAGCAAGTATTCATAAGCCGCTATAAAGTCTTCTAGCATCTCATCGCGATCACGTTTACGCTGCATTGTTCTGCCTTCATCATCGGTGCCAGGGTATCCACCAAGTGGAGTCAAGGCATCAGGTGCTAAAGAGATAAATCCGTCTACGGCAGTTCTTCGTCCTACATCTTCGATATATGGATTAAGCCCTCTGTTTTCATGAACGACAACCACACCTGGGACTTTGCCAGTTGTACCAGTAGGTTTCGAGAGCAAGCCTTTAATGCTTCCGCCACCTATCGGAGAATCATAAGTGATGTATTCTGAGGTTAGTCTTTCGTCACCTTCTTTGATTAATCGAGTGGTCTCATAATCAGGCATCATACTACTCATCAAAGTAGAAAGGGTCAATCCGCCAATGGCATAGACAGAGAGTTTTTCTACAAATTTTCTACGGTCAATTTTGTTGTGCGCGTAGTCATCATAGAGATCGAATACTTCTGGGTTGATTTCTTCTTTGGAGAGCTTTTTCATGATAAGTCAGAGATTATATTTAATTAAAAATAAGCATTCTAATGAATAGATTTTGCCAAAATCTGATGACTGGCGCTCTTATCTAGTCATTGTATTTTGGGGTACGTTTTTCAAGAGTGGCTTTAAAGGCCTCAGTTAAATCATCAGAAAGAATCATGGCCGCATTCCAATTGGCGATTTGCTGTAGTGAGTCCTCCACCGTATGATCTCTACTGAATTTCAATACTTCTTTAATACCTCTTATAGACAGTGGAGACTTGGCTGCAATGGTCTGAGCGATTTCAGTTACACCACTATGAAGTTCTTCTATGGTGCCAAAGCTTCTGTTGGCCAATCCAAGAGCAAATGCCTCTGAACCGTAGACTTTTCGACCAGTATAAGCCATTTCGGATACAACCCCTGGCGCTATAAGTTTTGGAAGTCTTTGCAAAGTCCCGAGATCGGCCACCATACCCATATCAATTTCTTTGATCGTGAAATAGGTTTCATCCGTGCAGTAGCGCATGTCACATGCTACTGCGATATCTATGCCACCCCCGATACAGCCATTTTGGATAGCTGCAATGACGGGCTTGGAGCATTTTTCAATGGAAGAAACCGCATCTTGAAGTTTCAAAATGAACTTCCGTAATTGCTCACCTCTTCTGCCTTCACAGGAGACCTTTTTCATGTCGTTTAATGACATCAGAAGCTCTAGATCAATGCCCGCACAGAAGTGTTTTCCTTCTCCTTTTAGAATAATTATCCTGACTTCTAGAGTCTGAGAAAGTTGCTCAAATATCGACTTCATTTCGTCCCAAGCCTCCATATGAAGTGCATTGGCCTTGTCGGGGCGATTGAAAGATACGGTGGCTATTTTGTCTTGAATGTCAACTAAGAAGTGATTGTAGGGCATGGGGGTTTTCTTTGTTTCAAGATAGTTTTTTTCTTCATAAATAAGAGCATCACTGGTCTGACTACTCTAAGTGGTCAGACCAATTGGAATAGGACCATCAGCAGACCATTAGATTATATATCTTTATGCCATGAGTAAAAGAGCTCTTGTGAAGTATCTTCAGTCTTTGGACAAGCAGGAATTGGAAGACCAAGTATTGGATTTGTACAGTCGTTTTAAACCGGTACAGACTTATTACAATTTTGTATTCAATCCCAAGGAGGACAAGTTGGTAGAAGAGGCGAAAATGAAGATCTCTAACGAGTATTTCCCTCTAAAAAGACGTAAACCAAGGGCTAGGCGTTCTGTCGCTCAGAAGTACATCAAACAGTTTTTACTATTAGGACTTGATCCTGCTTTGATCGCAGAAGTGATGTTCTTTAACCTGGAGACTGCTCAACGGTTTAATGCCAAGAAGAGGGTTAATCAAGAGGCTTTTTATAAAAGCATGTTCAACTCCTTCGATCAAGCCATTGGCTTTGTAGAAACCAACGGATTGCGCTCCATATTCAAAGAGCGTATTCGCGCAGTCGTTGAAACCGCATGGGACCAAGAGTGGTTCAATGCGGAAGGACTGGAAGACAAAGTAGCTAGTTAGTACTGCTTTACTTCATCAATGCATCAATCACGTCAAACGCTTCTTCGGTATTCCCCACAAAACGATTGAGTATCTCTCCCTCTGGACTTAAGATAAACTTAGTAGGGAAGCCGGCAACGTTGAGTTTTAGCACTAAATCTTGTTCACCATCCTTGTCAAGAATCTGTTGCCAGTCATAACCTTTCGGTTCGACAAAGGCCTTTAGTTTTTCCATGGTGTCGCCATTATTGACACCAAGCACTACCAGTTTATCGGCATACTTCTCCTTGTACTCTTTCACGGTGGGCATTTCGGCAATGCAAGGAGCACACCAAGTTCCCCAGAAATCGATAAGTACGTACTTTCCACGCAAATCATTCAGGTCAAAAGTCTCGCCATCCATGGTCGCATTCGAAATGAAGTTTGGCATAATCTTACCTACTTTAGTAGACTCGATGCCTTCTACACGCTGGGCGACTGCTTCGTAAAAAGTGTAGTTAGCCAATCCTTTATCTAAGCCATTAAAGTATTCGATCGCCTCGTCTTGTGTCACATGGCTACGGATCATCATATCTGACAAATACCATGCAGCAGCTTCAGACTTTGGGTTGGTAGTCACGAATTCTTTCTTTAACCGAATGGTTTGCTCATCAAGCTTGGCGATTGAGGCTTTAAGATCTTCGATCGCGGGATCGTTCTCATCTAACTTGTTGATTTTTAATTGCGTGTTGACAGATTGGTTCATCAACGGAAAGATTTTTCGGTTAATTTCGGCAAGCTCATCATTGGCTTTTGTGCCAGTCGGGTAGGCATCTACAAAGTCTGTGACTTTCCCTTTAAATTCGATTTCATCTCCAGGGCTTGCTAAAAAAGCAAATTGAGAAGATTTGGCTGGGTAATACCCTCTGCCTGTCCTTTTGATCGTTTTCTCCACATTGGGCCAGAAAATGATATGAGTTGGCTCGCTGATTTTTCCGGTATAAGTAAACTTGTTGTCCTTCACAAAGACTGAATCGCTTACTCGTTTTCCTTCGGCATTCCTGTAGCTATAAGACATATGCTTTGTGTCTAAGCCGGGGACATAACCTGACACGGTGAAGCTGTCTGAAGTATCTGTAGCCTCTGGACTACAAGCGAAAACGGAAGCTAAAAATAGGAGTACAAGGCTAAGTTTGAGTGATGATAATTTCATAGTGTTCTGTTTGCTACTATAAAGAAGGTGAACTTTCAACAAACATGCTAATGAAATCTGTTTAGTGGGTCTTGGGGTAAAACGAATTGCTTTGTTCTGCCTACAAACTGTTTACTGCGGTTGCTCTCCCTTCACGCTAAAAAAATACTTTTCATATACCAATTCATTTGGTTCAATATGAAATGGTTGCTTGTTGGAGATAAAAGAATCCTGTTCTAACAATTTTTTAATCAGAAGAGATAATATTGCAGCACAGTGAAAAGTAAATACCCTTTTGACCCTTCCATCAAACACCATGTCTTTGTAGCCATTGGATTAGCTGTTTGGGTATTCGTATTCCTTTATTTTACGGAACCTTTAGATGTTAGTGAGTTTACTGCGGAAGAGAAGCTATTATATATGCCGCTCTATGGAGTTTTTACTTCACTGTGTTATTTAATGACGCTCCCGTTTCAGTATTGGCTCTATCGAAAGCAAAAGTTGAAATGGTCTATTGTCAGTGAATTGCTTCAGTTTCTGTTCCTGGTGGTGCTTGGCTTTATAATTACCAGATCTATTTATTACTACATTGTCATAGACCAGCACCCCAACGCTTATACGGTAGGCTATTTCGCAACTGCCATTTATCTACCGGGTATCCTAACAGTTTTTCCAATCATAGCCATCGGTAGGTGGTCATTCGGTAAATACAAAGACAAGAAACTAGAAGATCAAAAGATTGAGATTCAAGGGACGGGAAACTTTGAGAGTATAAGGCTTTTGCTCAACGATTTAATATGTATTCAGTCCTCAGATAATTACGTTGAAATCACTTATAAAGAAGACGGTGATCTGAAGAAACAATTGATTAGAAATAAGCTGGTTGATGTGGAGATTGCACGCCCTGAATTGATCAGAACGCACCGGTCATTTTTAATAAATCCTTATCACTTTAAACAGTGGAGAACTGGAAATCGCAAGGTAAATGTTGTCCTATCAAGCGATATTGAAGTACCCGTTTCGAAAACTTTCCAGCCTATGGTAGAACAGGCTGTCAATTCCACCACAGGATAGTACACTTTCGCCACAAGCCCCTATAAAAAGGAGTAGGGGCTGATTTCTGTTTGTACGTTTGGATCATCAGTCAAACACAAAAACAAACAGAAATGAAAAAGTTAATCACAGTAATTGCATTAATCACTATCAGTTTTACACTATCAGCACAGTCTAATTGCGACTGTAAAGCAGAACTCGATTTCGTGTATGAGAAAATGCAAACCATGTCCTCTTTCAAATCTCAAATCAAAGGGGATTTAGCTCAAACGTTTGAAGCAAAGTATCAAGAGTTATCTGAGAAAGTCACCAATGATATGGATAAGCTTGATTGCTACGTGCAGCTCAATAATTTAATGGGATTGGTAAAAGATAAACATGCTGGAGTCTACGGTGTGCGATCAGAATATTCTTATGATGATACTTTGGATTCTGCCTTCACTGAGGCTTATCAGAAAACAGATGAATTCAGAGATTTCCCGACAGTTGATTTAGATCTTGAAGCACTAAGAGAAGAGTTGTCTGTAAAGCCAATTAATGATGTCGAAGGAGTCTATAATATCGGGAGTTTAGTAAAGGTTGGAGTCTATCGTGTGGATCAATCGGATAGCTTAATGGCTGTTATCCTAGAATCTAAATTGGGCATTTGGGCACCTGGCCAAATCTACTTGTATATGTCTGCCACTGATCAACCAAATAGATTTGATATCACGGCCCATGGTCAAGTACATAAGAACTTATTGTTCTACAAATCTCATCTCGTGGAATACGGCATACTATTAAGCAATGTTGTTAAAGATGGTCTTACCGAAAATCATGTTTTCGTAGATGCAGAAGAGCATGAGACTTATAAACTGAAGACCCTCGCAGAAGACGTTCAATACGTTTGGATGAATAGCTTTTCAAGAATTGGCAACGCAGATAACCGTGATGCACTTGTGGCACAAATTCAAAGCGAACTTACTGCCGATAACTTAATCGTAGACCTGAGAAACAATGGAGGAGGAGCAAGTAAAATCTCTCTGCCAATTGTGAAGGCCATCAAAAAGTCAGGGGTTAAGGTTTATGTACTGACTAACTACAATTCGGGGAGTAACGCAGAGCAGACTACGATAAGATTAAAGAATATAAAAAATACGGTTCATTTAGGACAAACTACTCATGGTGCGGTTTCATACGGTCATAACTATGGGACTACCTATGAATCACCTTCAGGCTTGTTTTATATCGCTCCGACTGACATGAAATTCAATCATTACCTCAAGTATGAAGAAGTTGGGGTAAGTCCTGATGTCAAGTTGAGTCCAGATTCGGATTGGGTAGAACAGACTATAGAGATCATTAAAGCTCAAAACCAATAGTCTTATTTTAAATAGCACGAATTGTCAGCGTGATCGACCAAGATTCTGGTGCGATGTGTTTGACTGATACATGTGCCAATTGAAAGGCCGTCCGATTAATGGGCGGTCTTTTTCGTTAGAATAATCTTGTAACTTTTTTCTTTAACTGCGAGAATGAAGAATCTCTTGACTTCAATACTTCCTTTAACCTTCATTGGTCATAGTTCAACTAAAAAGGAGAGGTAGGTTAATCTTCACCTATTAAATTCATTAAATTGAATTTTCAACAATCCATCAACCCCTAAAGATGAAATCGTTCAAATCCTTACTCTATATTCTACTATTAATCGCTACTTCCGCCATCGTCAAAGCACAAGATGAGGCTAAGCCCATTCCAGAAGCTCAAAGCTTTGTGACGCTTCATGAAGGTGTTTTTGGAGGTAAAAAGATAAATTACCAAGTCAAGGGTAGTGAAATGTATTTAAAGAATTCAAAAGGAGAACCTACAGGTGCCATGTGGTCGGTAGCCTATACTAAATCAGGGAATGTTGACCCAACAACACGTCCAGTCACATTCGTTTTCAATGGAGGACCTGGTTCTGCATCCATGTGGTTGCATATGGGCTTCTTTGGTCCGAAGGTAATCCGTGTCGATAGCGATGCAAAAGAAGATGACGGTGGTGCACCATATCCGATTGAGGTCAATAAAGACGCGCTGCTTGATATCATGGATTTAGTTTTTGTGGATCCTATCGGAACGGGTTATAGCCAGTTAATTGGTAAAGGCGAGGGTAAAGAATATTGGGGGCTGAATCAAGATGCCGAATCCATCACCAAGTTTATGAGGCAGTGGGTTACAGAAAATAATCGCTGGATGTCGCCAAAGTATATTGCTGGAGAAAGTTACGGTACAACCCGAGCTGCTGCAGTTGCCCAAACCCTTGAAGGTGGTGGTCAAAATATGGCGCTCAATGGATTGATTCTAATCTCTCAGGCCTTGGATTATCAGGGATCTACTTCCATTAATGATAATATTCGATCTTATGTCACTTACTTGCCAAGCATGGCGACCACGGCTTGGTATCATAAGAAGGCCGGTCAAGGAAAAACTATAGCAGCGTTCGCTCAAGAAGCACGTGATTTTGCTTATGGAGATTATGTTTCGGCTTTATACAAAGGAGATTTTATGTCGGATGCTGAGAAGAATGAAATTGCTCAGAGACTCTCATACTTCACCGGTTTAGATGTTGGATTTATAAAGAGAGCCAACAATCGCATATTAACGAGCAGGTTCAAAAAGGAACTCCTTAGAGATCAAGGCATGGCCATTGGTACTTTGGATGGTAGATATTTTGGAGATGACCCAGATGATACTGCTGATTCACCGGAGTTGGGAGACGCTTCTAGCTACAAGGTTTCAGCTGCATACACGGCTGCATTAAACCATTATTTCACTAATGATCTTAAGATCACTATGGACAGGCCTTACTTAACGAGTGGAAGAGTAAGTCCATGGGACTGGGGCAGTGGAGGAGAGCCAATGTATGTCAAAACTTCGCGTAGACTTGCCAATGCAATGCGTAGAAATGATAAAATGAAAGTGATGGTTGCTTCAGGTTATTATGACCTAATCACTCCATTTTTCGATGCAGAGATTACCTTTTCACGTAATGCCATTCCGATGGAGCGTGTAAAATTCACATATTACGAAGGCGGACATATGATGTATAACCATTGGCCAGCTTTCGAGCAATTGGCCAAGGATATCCGTCAATTTATAGAGGCCAAATAAGAGGAAATCAAATGGCATTGAACATTGTACTTATAGAACCAGAAATTCCTATGAATACAGGGAATATTGGCCGTTTGAGCTTGGCTTCTGGGGCAAACCTGCATTTAGTAAAGCCTTTTGGGTTTGAGCTAAGTGATAAAAGAGTGAAAAGAGCAGGCTTGGACTATTGGCAGCATCTTTCACTTACCATTTATGAAAATGAGGAGGAGTTCTTTTCCACCCATAAAGAGAAAGCAATGGCCTTCCTTTCCAGTCATGGGACCAAAGACCACTGGTCCATTCCTTTTGAGGATGATATGTTTCTGATCTTTGGGAAAGAATCTGTGGGATTATCTGCAGAAATTACTTCGAAACATGCCGATCAGCTTTACAAAATCCCAATTCATAGTGAACATGTTAGAAGCCTGAATTTGGCGAATGCGGTAAGCATAATTGTATATGAGGGCTTGAGAAAGCTAAAATAGCAATTCAGTTTTTGAACATTTTGGATGGGTTGTCCTGCAAACGATTAGTCAAGTTAATAAGGAGGCCATGAAGCGGGTGTCAAATGGAAAAGCTACCTTTGTTGATTCATTTTTTCAAGGGAAAAGCCAAGAGTGTGACGTATACATTTATCAATAGAAAGCAGGGAACAATCAAAGACGAAGTGCTATCGGGTTTAACCGTAGCGATTGCTTTGGTGCCAGAGGCAATTGCCTTTGCGATTATCGCAGGAGTAGATGCCAAAATCGGGCTATTCTCCGCTTTTATGATGGGTATTATCACCTCGCTTTTAGGTGGGCGTCCTGGGATGGTGACGGGTGCTACGGGTGCTGTTGCCGTGGTGATTGCACCATTAGTGATGACCAGTGGTGTAGAGTATTTATTCCCTACTATCATTTTGGCTGGTCTTATGCAAATGGCTGTTGGTGCGTTAAAGCTGGGTAAATTCATTCGTATGGTACCCCATTCGGTGATGCTGGGCTTTGTGAATGGATTGGCGATTGTCATTTTTATGGCCCAATTCAGTCAGTTTACAAATAAAGCCGGTGGTGATTTGGATAATGCTGGTCTCATCGCTTTTGTTGGCCTGATATTAATTACCATGTTGGTGATGTTTGTGTTACCGAAGTTTACAAAGGCTATTCCTTCCGCGCTAGTTGCAATAGTGGTCGCTTCTGTAGTGGCCATTTTCTTCTTTCCTAATACGATTACGATTGGTGATAAAGCGGATATGAGTGCCATGTCTGATGGCTTATTTTCACCATTCTTTATGCTGTTTGATGCGATTCCATTCAGTATGGAGAGCTTATTAATTATCCTTCCATTCGCCTTGAAAGTTGCCGGTGTCGGTTTAATAGAAAGTTTATTGACACTAACGCTTGTGGACGAAATGACGGACACTAGAGGAAGTGGAAACAGAGAATCAATGGCGCAAGGCGTGGCAAATGTAGTAACTGGTTTCTTCGGTGGAATGGGTGGCTGCGCAATGATCGGTCAGACGATGATCAATATCAATTCTGGTGCAAGAGCTCGACTTTCTTCCTTTTTAGCCGCTATTTTCCTCTTATCCTTTATGCTGGTACTAGGAGAAATCATTGCCGTAGTACCGATCGCTGTATTGGTTGGAGTAATGTTTATGGTGGCAATTGCCACTTTCGAATGGGCGAGTTTCCGAGTTTGGAATAAAGTACCAAAGCTAGATGTATCAGTAATCATCATCGTTTCGGTGATAACAGTGATTGAAGATCTCGCTGTTGCTGTATTAGTAGGTGTGATTATTTCTGCCTTGGCTTTTGCTTGGCAGAATGCGCTGAGAATTCGTGCTCGAAAATACATTGACGATCATGGGGTGAAGCATTATGAAATATTTGGTCCATTGTTCTTTGCTTCGGTGACCGCATTCTTATCGAAGTTTGATGCTAAGAATGATCCTGATTCAGTGGTGATTGATTTCCAAGAATCTAAAGTGATGGATCAATCAGCCATAGAAGCCATCAACAAGATTGCTGATAAGTACACCCTCGAAGGTAAAACAATACACCTGAGACATTTGAGTGCTGACTGTGTGAGAATGGTTAAAAGAGCAGGTGAGGTCTGCGAAGTGAATGTACTAGAAGATCCAGATTACTTTGTAGCGATTAATGACTATGAGCGCATAAAGAGACAGGAAAAGGCTGATTTGCTGACCTAAAATCTACTTTTGGATGTCTTAAAGGTATTGTCATCAATAAACTTAAGTCTGCCTCCATTTCGATAGCGCTTAGTCTTCGTCATTCCTATTTCACTTTTAGCTGGTAGATAAACCACTAGTGGATACAATTACCATTCGAAGTTTTTTACCTTGTTCATTTGGGATATGAAAAGAACATCGAAAGTTATCATCAAGAGTTTTTGGACCTTACTAATTCTAGTAAGCCTTGTACTAAATGGGTCCGCACAAGAAACTAAAGCCCTGCTCTGGGAGATTTCAGGCAATGGACTAGAAAAATCGTCTTATCTCTTTGGGACAATTCACCTGATGTGTAAAGATGACTTTGTGATTAGTGACGGGGTAAAAAATGCCTTTAATCAAGCAGATCAAATCGCCTTAGAAGTCGATTTAGACGATCCTTCGGAAATGCAAGCTTTTCAAACGGGCATGATGAACATGGCCGGTTATGATTATAAAGGCACTTTATCTGAAAAGGACTATAATCGCTTGGATGGAATCATGAAGGCAAATTATGGTCAAGGAATGGCGGTAATGAGAATCATGAAACCATTTGGTGTCATGTCAGCCCTCTATGGAGAGATGTTGGCCTGTGGAACACCAGAGTCTTATGAATTGAGTTTTGTTGAAATGGCGAAAGGTGAGACTAAGGAAGTGCTAGGATTAGAATCTGCGGCATCTCAGGTGGCTATTTTTGATAATATTCCTGTAAAAGAACAAATGACTTGGTTATCGGATATGTTAGGTGACACTGGAGAAAGTAAGGCAGAATGGAGTCAAATGGTGGCTAACTATAAGGCACAGGATTTAGCAGCGCTTTATGCGAGTATGGCTGAATCGCCCGAATATGCCAAGTATGAAAAGCAATTGTTGGACAATAGAAATGAGGCCTGGATTCCAAAAATAGGTGAAATGGCTAAGGATAAGTCGACTTTTATTGCAGTAGGTGCCATGCATTTAGCTGGTGGTAAAGGTGTTATCAAACTGCTGAGAGAAGCAGGTTATACGGTTAAGCCGATGGATAACTAGTACTAAATATACCCAATGAAAAGGCCAACTCATATATACTGAGTTGGCCTTTTTTGATTTTTAATACTGTTTTTTGATTTACCGATAACTATTTCGCTTCATCTTACCTTGAAACGATCACAATCCAAATATTTCAGAAACTCTTTTTAACAACTCTATTGCTGGCGAATCAGTTAAACACGCTTTGCAAGTTGAGTACATCATCAGGCAGTCAATAAAATCAGTTAACATGTGAAATAGTAATCCAATTCCTATTATTCTAAATGGTTTGGGGAAAAAGAGGAGTATAACATACCCAACCATAGCATAATAGGTGTGTAAAAAATGAAAATTGATGCTGCACCGATTAGCTTCAAAAATGGGGTTGGCCAATAAATGATCTAGATCCACTAACATGGTGGCAAGGAGTATTAAGTATACTTTTTTCCAATCCTTTCTAAAAAATAGAAAGGCTATAAAAAAAGGAAACCCGAAGTGTAAAAAATAATGTATAAATGTCTGCATTGATTTTTTCGTCCTTGTTGCTGCCGGCCTGTCGCCTGATAGGTTTTACCAACAAGCCGGTGGAGTTGGTTAACACGGAGATACTCCATGTGGTCTTTCAAGAAACTAAATTTGCTTTGATTATCCTCTTAAAATCAGGTAGAAGAGATTAGGTGCTGAATAAAATCTTTTGACAAAGGGGCTTGCAGAATTATAGCTGACCTCTATCTTTGCATTCGATGTTAATGAATTCACATATCGCACTCAGCGCAGCTCATGCACATCACTTCCATCATCTCTCTTGAGATGTACACACCCCTATGTGGCCTACGCGGTCACTTAATTCGCCCTTTTTAACTCATTTTCTAATCTTTTCAGTTCTACATCCAGATGGATAATATATTACGCATAGCAGTACAGAAAAAAGGTCGCCTGAGCGATGACTCTTTGAAGTTGATCAAAGAGTGTGGCATCAAGTTTAACAATGGTACAGGCAAGCTTATGGCTGCTTCTACCAATTTTCCTATGGAGTTTCTCTTCTTAAGAGATGACGATATCCCAGGCTACGTACAAGACGGGATTGCCGATATCGGAATCGTTGGGGGCAATGAGGCCGAGGAAAAGGACAAGGATGTCGATACGGTTAAAAAATTGGGGTTCTCCAAGTGTAGATTGTCTTTGGCCATCGACAAAAACGAAGTGTACAATATCGTGCAAGACTTCGAAGGCAAAAGTTTGGCAACGTCTTACCCTAAGATTTTGGGAGACTACCTCAAATCACAGAATGTGAATGCCGAGATCAACGAAATCAGTGGTTCGGTGGAAATTGCGCCTAGCATCGGTTTGGCTTATGGCATTTGCGACATTGTGAGTTCGGGTTCTACCTTAATGAGCAACGGCTTAAAGGAAGTAGAAGTGATCTACAAGTCAGAAGCCGTGCTGTTAGCTAACAAAAACTTAAGTCAAGCCAAGAGAGAGACGCTTGACAAATTCATCTTCAGAATAGAGGCCGTTCAAGCCGCTAAGAATAACAAATACATCTTGATGAATGCGCCTAATGACGCCATTGATCAAATCATCAAAGTGCTTCCAGGCATGAAAAGCCCAACCGTAATGCCTTTGGCAGACGAAGGTTGGAGTTCAGTGCACACCGTGATACGAGAAGATGATTTCTGGGATATTATTGAAGAATTAAGAGGTGCTGGTGCCGAGGGTATTCTCGTGGTTCCGATCGAAAAGATGATTCTATGAAAACGGTAATTAATCCAGCCAAGGAAACTTGGGCTAAGCTATTAAAAAGGCCTACGGTGGATTTAGTGTCTATCGAGGCTTTAGTAAAACCAGTCATTGAGGCGGTAAAGTCACTTGGAGATGAGGCTTTACGCGAATACACTGAAAAGTTTGATGGCGTTCAGCTGACTGATCTTCGGGTAACCCAAGAAGAAGTACGTTTGGCTTCGGATAAAGTGGATGACGCTTTGAAGCAGGCGATTGCTGTTGCTAAGAAGAACATTGAAACTTTTCACAGAGCCCAGAAAGACGATTTTATCAAAGTAGAAACCATGCCAGGTGTGAATTGCTATCGCAAGTCTGTTGGCATAGATAAAGTAGGCTTGTATATCCCAGGTGGTACTGCTCCGCTATTCTCAACTGTGCTGATGTTGGCCGTTCCAGCTAAAATTGCGGGCTGTAGGGAGTTGGTGTTATGTACACCTCCTGACAAGGATGGGAATGTTCACCCTGCCATTCTTTACACCGCGGACTTAGTGGGTGTGAGTAAGATTTTTAAAGTTGGAGGTGCGCAAGCCGTTGCGGCCATGACTTTCGGGACAGAAACCGTGCCTCAGGTATACAAGATTTTCGGTCCGGGGAATCAATATGTTACGGCTGCCAAGCAATTGGCAATGAAGTATGGTGTGTCTATCGATATGCCAGCGGGTCCTTCAGAAGTTGCGGTATATGCAGATGAGTCCGCTGTACCAGCGTTTGTCGCGGCAGATTTATTATCTCAAGCCGAGCATGGGGCTGATTCGCAAGTGGTGCTAGTCGCTTCGTCAGAAAAGATTATCGATGAAGTGAAAAGTGCAATTGCAGAGCAATTGATGACATTACCGAGAGCGGATTTTGCAAAAAAGGCTTTAGATAATAGTGTGGCGATTGTTTTACACAACAAAGCTGCTGCGATTGACTTGTTGAACGAGTATGGTGCTGAGCACTTGATTTTATCAGTGAACGAACCATGGGAGGTAGCGAATCGCATTGTGAATGCGGGATCTATCTTCTTAGGAAACTATACACCCGAGTCGGTTGGTGATTATGCTTCAGGTACGAATCACACGCTGCCCACAAATGGCTATGCGAAAATGTATAGTGGTGTTTCATTGGACAGTTTTGTAAAGAAGATCACCTATCAAGAAATTACACCAGAAGGGCTGAGGGTTTTGGGGCCAGTCGTTGAGACCATGGCGGCTGCTGAACAACTAGAAGCACATAAGAATGCGGTCTCATTGAGACTTAAAAGTTTGAAAAATGTTTGATTTAAGGGACCTACTGCGTCCGCACTTACGGGAATTAATTCCTTATTCTTCGGCAAGAGATGATTATCAAGGGAGTTTTGGGGTCTTTTTAGATGCCAACGAAAATCCTGTGGGTTCTATCACCCCTGAGAAATGGAATAGATATCCTGATCCATATCAGACTAAACTGAAGGAAAAAATTGCTGAGATCAAGGGCATTATCCCTGGCCATATTTTCCTTGGAAATGGTAGTGACGAACCGATTGATTTACTCTTTCGTGCCTTTTGTGAGCCGGGTGTTGACAATGTGATCATTAATCCACCGACTTACGGCATGTATAAGGTGAGTGCCGATATTAATAATGTTACTGCACGTGAGGTTTTATTGACTTCTGACTACGATTTGGATGTTGATGGCATTTTTGAGGCCATGGATATGCAAACGAAGATCATCTTCATCTGTTCGCCAAATAATCCAACGGGTAATGATGTGACCCTCAGTAAAATTGAGCAAGTCCTCAAAGCTTATAATGGGCTAGTTGTGGTGGATGAAGCATATATTGACTTCGCAGATAGACCATCATTTATTGAGAAGCTTTCGGCCTACCCGAATCTAATTATTTTACAGACTTTTAGTAAGGCATGGGGCTTGGCATCGCTGAGATTAGGCATGGCTTTCTGTTCACCAGAAATTCTAAGTGTCCTGAATAAGATCAAGGCACCTTACAACCTAAGTGGTTTGACACAGCGTACGGTGTTAGAGGCACTAGAGAATAAAGAAGAAAAGGACGAAATGGTCAGTGAGATACTTTCTAGCCGAACAGAATTGAAAAGGCTGCTTTCCGAACTGCCAATAGTGAAGAAAATTCATCCTTCAGATGCTAACTTCTATTTAGTTGAAATAGATAATGCCAGCGAATACTATAAACGATTGATTGAAAAGAAAGTAATCGTTAGGGATCGTTCAAAAGTGGTTTTGTGCGATAATTGCCTTAGAATTACAGTGGGTACCAATTACGAAAACTTCAAGTTGGTGCAGGCACTAAAGGAGATAGAATTAGTATAACGTCACTGCGATCCTGATGATAGTCAGGGAAGCAGTCTCCCAATTTGATAAGGAGATTGCTTCGGTTTGTAAGGATTGCAT